>NZ_JAKJSY010000034.1:0-44416 GCF_050337445.1 Vibrio minamisatsumaniensis
ATGAAAAATGTTGTATAAAAATTTGGTTTTTCAAAATGGTGTCCTTTAATGCTTCTAAATACGATCAGTTAGCTAGTAGCAACGGAGGCTGTAATGGCAGGCGAAAATAACCAAAACAACCAAAATGAAGATCTAAATGACGCGGTAGAACAAACGGACACGAACGACGCGGGTACGCTCTCCCAACAGCAGAATCAACAAAATCAACAAAATACAATTTCCACAACAATAGCGACAGGTGCTGAAAACACGGATGCAGCAGACGAAGTTAACCAAGCCTTAGACGACAATCCGAGTGGTGCAGGTAATGCCGAGGATGAGTCGGCGTCTGGTGGTGCTGTGCAGGAGGAAACTCCGGAAAGTGGTAGCGATTCGGATGTTGCCCAATCAAACGTTGTTGATAGTACTGTTTCGGATGCGGGTGATGAGGGGACAGGTGGTAGTGATGGTGGCTCTGGTGCGGGAGCTCAAGCTGTTGGGGGTGATAACACAGAGGCTGCGACAGGTGGCGCAGACGCAGAAGGTAATGACGAGCAAGGTCAAGCTGTGAGTACGTCTGCAGCGCCGAGTGCGACTTCTTCTGAGTTGGGTGACCAACAAGTCGGTGATGAGCTCGATTCACAAACAGTAGAAGAGACATTTGCAGTTGATGTTCAAGCTTCTGACGAAGAGACCATCAGTGAAGTAGAAGATGACTTTGATTCTGAAACGGTAAGTGAAACGTTCAAAATCCAAGTCGAAAGCGAAAACGATGCACCAGAAGCTGAACAAGATCTGGCTTACATCATGGATGAAGATGGTTCCATAACATTCACTCAAGAACAATTACTCGAATACGCAAGTGATGTAGATGGGGATGAACTTGTTGCTTCTAATGTTCAAGTCGGTGCTGATGCAACCGTTCAAGACAATGGTGATGGTACTTTCACCGTTGTTCCTTCAGCTGACTTTAATGGTGAACTTGACCTTACTTTCGACATCAGTGACGGCCAAGAAACGATTAGTAGCGCAATTGATTTAACGGTACGTCCGATTAATGACGCGCCTGTTCCTGAAGATAAAACGTTTGAAATTGAAGAAGATGGCACGTTAATCTTTACCGACGCCGACCTATTAACCGGTGCGACCGACATTGAAGGCGACAACCTAACGGTTGAAGGTGTGACCTACGATGGCGGCGACGGTATTCTTACTGATAACGGTAATGGTACTTACACCTTTGCTCCGAATGAAAACTTCAATGGCGACGTAAACTTTGGTTTCGATGTCTCAGACGGTACCGATACAGTATCAGCAAACATCGATGTGAGTGTTACTGCGGTTGATGATGCGCCAGTATCGGGTGACCTAGCGTACTCAATCGATGAAGACGGTTCGATTCGTCTAAGCCAAGAGCAATTGCTTTCTCAAGCCTCTGACGTAGAGGGCGATGACCTTACGGCTAGCGGCCTAACGGTTGGTGGTGATGCAACGGTTGTAGCTAACGATGACGGCAGCTTCACCATCACGCCAGATGAGAACTTCAACGGTGACATCGATATCAGTTTCGATATCTCAGATGGCACCAATACGGTTCAAGCATCAGCTGACCTAACCGTTAACCCAGTTAATGACCTGCCAGTCCCTCAAGATCAACAGTTCAGCGTGGAAGAAGATGGCACACTTATCTTTACTGATGCTGATCTATTAACAGGCGCAACGGACATTGAAGGTGATAACCTAACGGTTGAAGGCATCACTTATGAAGGCACTGATGGCGTACTGACTGACTTGGGTGAGGGCTCATATAGCTTTGCGCCAAACGAAAACTTTAATGGTGATGTGAGCTTTAGCTTCGATGTGTCAGACGGTACCGATACCGTGTCTGCAAACATTGATGTTAGCGTGACTCCGGAAAATGATCCTCCAGTTGCGGGCTCTACTTCTTACACCGTAAATGAAGATAACTCGATTACTATTTCTGATGCACAACTATTGGCAACATCTTCAGATATTGAAGGTGATGTATCGATAGACAGCGTGACTTACTCTGGTAGCGACGGTGTCCTTGAAATCAATGGTAACGGCACTTACACCTTCTCGCCAAATGAGAACTTCAGCGGTGAAATTGCACTGGATGTGGTTGTTGCTGATGAAGATGGTGCTACCGACGCGACGACTGCGGGCATCAATGTTCTTGAAGTGAACGATCCGCCGGTTGCAGGCCCAACGTCTTACACCATTGATGAAGACTCAGTACTGACCTTCAGTGAGTCTCAAGTGTTGCTTAATGCCTCAGATGTAGAAGGGGATGTTGAGCTAGTTGGTATTAGTTACGATGGCCTTGATGGCATCTTCTCAGTAAATGGTGATGGCACTTGCAGCTTCGCTCCAAATGAGAACTTTAATGGCCAAGTTCAGCTTGATGTCACCATTCGTGATGAAGACGGTGCAGAGGTTGAAACCGTCATCAATGTTGACGTATTACCAATCAATGATGCGCCAGTATCCGGTGATTTGGCTTACAACGTTAACGAAGACGGTTCAATCACACTGAGCCAAGATCAGCTGTTGTCTCAAGCGTCCGATGTTGAAGGTGAAGACCTAACCGCAAGCGACTTAACGGTAGATGGTAACGCAACAGTAACCGCCAATGAAGATGGTAGCTTTACCATCGTTCCAGATGCGAACTTCAATGGTGACATTGATATTCAATTCAATATCACTGATGGTACTGACACGGTACAAGCAACCGCCGATCTTACTGTTAACCCAGTCAATGACTTGCCAGTACCTCAAGATCAACAGTTCAGTATCGCAGAAGACGGTACGCTGCAATTTACAGATGCCGACTTACTTACCGGTGCCACCGATATTGATGGCGACGACTTAACCGTTGAAGGTATTAACTATACAGGTGGTGATGGCGTACTGACCGACCACGGTGATGGTACTTATACCTTTGCGCCAAATGAAAACTTCAATGGCGATGTGAACTTCAGTTTCGATGTGTCTGATGGCACAGAAACCGTCAGCGCTAACATCGATGTGAGTGTGACGCCTGAGAACGATCCGCCAGTTGCGGGTTCAACCTCGTACATGGTCAACGAAGACAACGCCATCACAATATCTGATGAGCAACTGCTAGCAAACTCTTCTGACGTTGAAGGTGCCGTGTCGGTTGATACTGTGACTTACAGTGGCACTGATGGTGTGTTCCAAGATAACGGCGATGGCAGCTATACCTTCCTTCCTAACGAAAACTTCAGCGGTGATATTAGCCTTGACGTTATTGTTGCCGATGAAGACGGTTCGATTGATGAAACCACTGCGGGCATCACCGTACTAGAAGTGAATGATCCACCGGTTGCGGGTCCAACGTCATACACCATTGACGAAGATTCGGTTCTGACGTTCAGTGAATCTCAGATTCTTGTGAATGCTTCGGATGTCGAAGGCGATGTAGAGCTGGTTGGCATTAACTACGATGGCTCAGACGGTATCTTCGTTGTAAATGGTGATGGGACATATAGCTTTGCACCCAACGAAAACTTCAATGGTCAGGTGCAATTGGGTGTGACCATTCAAGATGAAGATGGCGCAACAGTTGAAACCGTCATTAACGTTGATGTATTGCCAATCAATGATGCGCCAGTATCGGGCGATTTGGCTTACACCATCAATGAAGATAGCTCCATCACGCTAAGCCAAGAGCAATTGCTAGCACGAGCCGGTGATATCGATAGCGACAACTTAGAAGCTATCAATCTATCTACTGATGAAAATGCGACCATCCAACACAATGATGATGGCAGCTACACTATCACACCAAACGCAGATTACAACGGTGACCTAGATCTGAACTTCGATATCATCGATAACGATGGTGGTTCAGTTCAAGTTGGCCTAGACATTACCGTGAATCCGGTTAATGACTTGCCACAAGCGCAAGATCAACAGTTCACGATTGAAGAAGACGGTACGTTACTCTTCACCGATGCTGACCTGCTTGCAGGAGCGTCGGATATTGATGGTGACGAGCTGTCGATTGAAAACGTGCTCTACACAGGTGCAGATGGTGTTCTTAGCGATAATGGCGATGGCACATACAGCTTCGCGCCAAACGAGAACTTCAATGGTGATGTTCAATTCTCGTTCGATGTCTCTGATGGTACTGATTCAACATCCGCTGTTATTGATGTCAGCGTGACACCAGAGAACGATCCGCCTGTTGCGGGTAGCACGTCTTACACAGTTCATGAAGACAACTCAATTACCATCAGCGATGAGCAGCTTCTAGCTAACTCTTCGGATATTGAAGGTGATGTTGCCGTTGATAGCGTGACTTACTCTGGCACAGACGGTGTCTTTGAAGACAATGGTGACGGCACGTATACCTTCTCACCAAACGAAAACTTTAACGGAGAAGTTAGCCTTGATGTTGTCGTTACCGATGAAGAGGGCGCAACAGAAGCGACCACCGCGGGCATTACTGTACTTGAGGTGAACGATCCACCAATCGCAGGCTCAACCAGCTACTCAGTCAACGAAGACGAAGTGATCACCATCAGTTCAGAGCAACTGTTGGCGAACGCTTCAGATATCGAAGGTGAAGTGGCGATTGATAGCGTTAACTACACAGGTTCAGACGGTATCTTTACCGACAATGGTGACGGCACATTCAGCTTCGCACCAAACGCTAACTTCGATGGCGATGTCAGCCTTGATGTTGTCGTTACTGATGAAGATGGCGCAACCGTAGCGACCAACGCAAGCATCGATGTTCTGCCTGTTAACGACGCTCCGGTATCGGGCGACTTGGCGTACAGCGTGGACGAAGATGGCTCAATTATCTTGAGCCAAGAGCAATTACTTGCTCAAGCGAGTGATGTTGACGGCGATGACTTAACCGCGGCTAACCTAACCGTTAGTGGTGATGCGACAGTTACAGCAAACGATGATGGTAGTTTCACTATCACGCCAGATGCTAACTTCAATGGCGACATTGATTTGAACTTCGACATTACCGATGGCGATGCGACGCTTCAAGCAACGGCTGACCTAACGGTTAACCCAGTTAATGACTTGCCAACAGTCGGTGATCCACAATTTGTGACTCAAGAAGACACCAGCTTTACCTTCACACAAGAGCAACTTCTGCAAAATGCAGGCGACATTGATGGCGATAACCTATCGGTTGAAAATGTCGCTTCAGATAGCGGGACTTTGGTTGATAACGGCGACGGCACTTACACATTCGCACCGAATCAAAACTTCGACGGCAATGTAAATGTGACCTTCGATGTGAATGACGGTACCGCGACAGTACCAGCAGAAGCGACCATTGATGTTCAATCTGTGGTTGATATGCCAGAGCTGTCGATTGCTTCTGACCTAGTGATTGCTTCAGACAACTTCGAGTCTGGCTCAAACGGTTGGAATACTGGTACTGAAAGCTCACAAGGCTTCGAATCTGGTGACATGCTAGGTCGTATTGGTGGCACCGGTGGCGAGGAGGCCGTAAGCAAAACTTACGATATTCCAAGTGATGTGAGCGAAGTTAATATCTCGTTCAACTTCTACGAAATTGACTCTTGGGATGGTGAGTCGTTCCAAATCTTTGTCGGTGGTGAAGAGCTTACCTCGTTAGATAACTCAGCGTTCCGTACCGAAGATGGCACGACAACGTTGTACGATTCAGCGGGCAATGAAGTCGGTGAAGTCGTTCACGGCGTATCGCAAGGTGAAGGTTTCAGTGGTTGGAACGACCAAGCACACCAAATCAACCTAACGGTATCCGTTGAAGACGGCCAACTTGAATTAGGCTTTGGTTCAACATTGAATCAAGAGGTTAGTGACGAGTCGTTTGGTATCGATAACATCGAAATTACCGTATCTGACGCGGATTACCAAATCATTGGTACTGAAGATACACCTGTACCACTTGATATTGATGCCGCTCTAACCGATACCGATGGCTCAGAAAACCTCGCTATCTTGATTGAAGATGTGCCAGAAGGCAGCTCATTTTCTGCAGGTACTGATAACGGTGATGGCACTTGGTCATTGCAACCTGACGAGCTAGAAGGGCTAGAGTTTATCCCTTCAGTTGACTTCAATGGGGATGTGGTTCTAACCGTTAATGCGACATCGACGGATGTTGATACGGGCACCACCGCAACGGCAACACAAGATGTGACGATTCACATCTCGCCAGCGAACGATGCTCCAGACGTTGACGGTGATATTAGTGTCGTGACAGCCGAAGATAACAGCATCACGCTAACTCAAGAGCAGTTGCTAGAACATGCTGTCGACATTGATGGTGATGATCTATCTGCAATCAACCTAACCACTAATGATGAAAATGCGACCGTTCAAATGAACGACGATGGCAGTTTCACCATCATACCGAGTGAAAACTTCAACGGTAATATCGAATTTAGTTACGATGTCACCGATGGGGAAGATAGGGTTGCTGCTGGTCTAGACTTGACGGTAACACCTGTCAATGATGCGCCAGAGCCGCAAGACCAAGCATTCACTATTGGTGAAGATGGGGTGCTTAACTTCACTGACGCTGACCTGTTAACGGGGGCAACGGATGTTGAAGGTGATGACCTAACAGTCGAAGGTGTGACATACACGGGCGCAGAGGGGGTGTTCACCGACAATGGCGATGGCACTTACACCTTTGCACCGAACGAGAACTTCAATGGTGATGTGAACTTCAGCTTTGATGTGTCAGATGGTACGGATACCGTTCAAGCCAACATTGATGTGAGCGTGACGCCTGAGAACGATCCACCAGTATCGGGTGACTTGGCTTACTCAGTGGATGAAGATGGTTCAATCACGCTAAGCCAAGAGCAACTGCTGGCTCAAGCATCGGATGTGGACGGCGATGATCTGACCGCTGCCAACCTAACCGCGGGTGATAATGCGACGGTTACGGCAAACGATGATGGTTCATTTACTATCACTCCTGATGCTGACTTCAACGGCGACATCGACCTAAGCTTCGATATTTCCGACGGCACTGCGTCGATTGTGGCGAACGCCGATCTGACGGTAAACCCAGTCAATGACTTACCAACGACATCTGATGTTTACGCGAACGTTGATGAAGACAACGTCATCACTATCACGCAGGAACAGCTACTTGCGAATGCCGCTGATATTGAGGGCGATGACCTTGTCGCTTCCGACTTAACCTTAGTGGGTGACGATGCAACGATTGTCGATAATGGCGATGGCACGTTCTCAATCACTCCAAGCGAAAACTTTAATGGCTACATTGATGTTGCCTACAGCATCAGCGATGGCGACACTCCAATTGCCGCTAACTTAGGCTTAACCGTTGACCCAGTTAACGACGCACCAATTGTTTCTGCTGATGTGGCGATAACCATTGAAGAAGATGGTTCATACACCATTACTCAAGAAGAGCTCCTACAATTCGCGACTGACATCGAAGACGATGACATGACCGCAATTATTGGAGAGCAGGGCGATGAAACAACCGTAACCGGTACAGTGTTGGATGCTGAAACCAGTAATCCAGTGTCTGGTGCGGAAGTCACCTTGACCGACAGTGCTGGCAATAGCTATACCACAGTAACGGATGATTCAGGAAACTACTCTGTTGCAGGTTCAGTCGTTGACCAAGGTACGGTAACCATTGAGCAAGATGGTTCAATTACCAGTAGCTTCCTTGTCCCTGCGGGCGAAGATGTGAATGGTGGCGTAACCGCTATATCGGAAGTACTTGAGGAAACCGATATGCGTATCGTGGTGACTTGGGGTGAAAACCCTCGAGATATGGATAACCACTTATGGCTATACGATACAGAGAATGGCAATGAGCTAGACCATATTAACTACCGCGACATGAGCCACGATTTGGGCGAAGGTAATGTCGTTCAGCAAGATGTTGATGACACAAATGGTGGCGGTCCTGAAACCATCACCATTCCAAACTACCAAGACGCTGACATGCACTATTCAGTACACAACTACACCGACAGAAGTTGGGATGTAGAGGGTGTTGAAGATGTACGAGTTCAAGTGTTTGTAGGCGATACATTGGTTGAAACCTTCAGCCCAGATTTATCTGATAACCCATCAGGTGACCACTGGCATGTATTCGATCTCGTGAATGGCATCATTGTCCCGAGCCAAGATGTCGGCACTCAAAACGCGTTCGATTTGCCAACGGCAGAAGAAGCGTTAGCGAATGAAAACGGCATTGATATCTCTGAATTGCTAACCGGCGATGAAGGTGATGACTCTGGTGATACGGGGGGTAACGAACCAAGTGTTGGAGACATCTCAATTGAGAATGCGTTTATCACTGACAATGGTGATGGTACTTACACCATTACACCGGAAGAGAACTTCAATGGTGAATTCTCGATTAGTTACAACGTGGACGATGGTAACGGTGGGGTTACTCCAGCGGAACTGGATGTGACCGTAACAGCAGTTAACGACCTTTCTGTTATTTACGACCACAACTACACCATTAATGAAGATGGTTCGTTGACCTTTACTGATGAACAGCTCTTGGCTGGTGCAACGGATATTGACGGCGATGATCTTTCTGTCGAGTCGGTTAACTACGAAGGCACAGACGGTGTGTTCACGGATAATGGCGATGGTACTTACACCTTTGCGCCAAACGAGAACTTCAATGGCAACGTCGACCTAACTTACGATGTGAGTGATGGTACTGATGTTGTATCGGCGAATATTGATGTTCAAGTTGTTCCAATCAATGACGTACCGGTAGCGGGTGCTACAACTTACAGCGTTGAAGAAGATGGCAGTATCACCCTAAGCGATGCACAACTTCTGGCGAATAGCTCGGATGTTGAAGGGGAAGTGTTTGTCAGCGATGTAAGCTACAGCGGCACTGATGGTGTATTCACTGATAATGGTGATGGTACTTACACCTTTGCGCCAAACGAAAACTTTAACGGTGACATCAGTCTTGATGTTTCTGTTATGGATGAAGATGGCGCAACCGCTGAAACAACCGCAGGTATCGACGTCATTGCTGTTAATGACTTGCCAGTTGCAGGTTCAACGACTTACAGCGTTGACGAAGATAACGTGATTACCATCAATGAAGCGCAGCTTCTTGCGAACAGCTCAGACATTGAAGGTGATGTATCCGTTAGCGACGTTTCCTACTCAGGCGCAGACGGTATCTTCACTGACAATGGTGATGGTACTTACAGCTTCGCACCAAATGAAAACTTCAACGGTAATGTCAGCTTAGATGTCACCGTTGCAGATGAAGACGGTGCAACCGATCAAACGACTGCGGGTATTGATGTTATCGCAGTCAACGATCCACCAGTATCAGGTGACTTGGCTTACTCAGTGGATGAAGATGGTTCAATCACGCTAAGCCAAGAGCAACTGCTTGCTCAAGCATCGGATGTGGACGGCGATGATCTTATCGCTGCCAACCTGACCGCGGGTGATAATGCGACGGTTACGGCAAACGATGATGGTTCATTTACTATCACTCCGGATGCTGACTTCAACGGCGACATAGACCTAAGCTTCGATGTTTCAGACGGTATCGAGACAGTCCAAGCCGGCGTAGACCTAACCGTTAACCCAGTGAATGACATCGCGGTGGTAGAAGATGTCGCTTACACCATTGAAGAAGACGGTTCATTGACCTTTACAGACGAGCAACTGCTAGCGGGTGCTTCTGATATTGATGGTGATGAGCTTTCAGTTGCCGACGTGTCTTACACGGGCGCAGAGGGTGTGTTCACCGACAACGGTGACGGCACTTACACCTTTGCACCGAACGAGAACTTCAATGGCGATGTCAACCTTGGCTTCACAGTGACTGATGGCACTGAGACAGTCGATGCTAACATCGACGTAACGGTAACAGACGTTAACGATGCACCAGTGGCAGGCGCAACGTCTTACCAAATGAACGAAGATGGCACCATCACATTGAGCCCTGAGCAGTTGATTGCTAATAGCTCCGATGTGGACGGTGAAGTGTCGCTTGATAGCGTGAGCTACTCAGGTGCAGATGGTATCTTGGTTCAAAATGAAGATGGTTCGGTAACGTTCGCACCAAACGAAAACTTTAACGGCGACATCAACCTAGATGTGGTTGTGACCGATGATGACGGTTCGACTGCAACAACAACGGCAGGTATCCAAGTTCTGGCTGTCAACGATGGACCTGAATCTGAGGATGTGAAACTAACCACGGCCGAAGACAGCACCATCCTTATCACACAAGACATGTTGTTAGCTCAAGCGACCGACATCGATAACACCGCCGACGAGCTGTCAGCTTCGGGTCTACAAATCGACCCTAGCTTGGGTGAGTTGCTAGATAACGAAGACGGTACTTGGTCATTTACGCCTAACGAAAACTTTAATGGCGATGTGCCAATGACGTTTAACGTTAGCGATGGCCAAGAGACTATTGCAGTCGACGGCAACATCGATGTTACGCCAGTGAATGATGCACCTGAAGCGCCAACCATTGAAATGCAAGGCGAAGAAGATGTGGTCATGGTGATTGACCCAGCTTACATCGCGGGTCAAGTCACAGACCTTGATGGCGACGAGATCAGCATCGAGAGCATCACAGTACGAGCACCAGCGAACGCGACCTTAACTCAGCAACCAGACGGCATGTATCACTTAGTGACGACGCAAGACTTCAATGGCTTAGTCGAACTGGGTTATCAAGCGACTGACGGTGAAGAAGTGGTTGATGGCTCGCTGAATGTGGATGTCATTCCGGTTAACGACGCACCGTTTAA
This sequence comes from Vibrio minamisatsumaniensis, assembly GCF_050337445.1. Lineage (NCBI taxonomy): Bacteria > Pseudomonadati > Pseudomonadota > Gammaproteobacteria > Vibrionales > Vibrionaceae > Vibrio > Vibrio minamisatsumaniensis. Next base: position 10,794 of record NZ_JAKJSY010000034.1, read on the forward strand.
CGTCGGCAACGCAATGATGACCACCAACGAAGATGGCGCGTTCACCTTCGATGCTGGCGACTTGATGAACTTGTTTGGTGACATTGATACCGCTGATCTTGTGGTTTCACGCATTATTACCGCAGACGGTGAAGATGGTGGCGAAGTAACGGACAACGGTGATGGAACTTGGACATTCACGCCAACAGGCGACTTCGCAGGGGTTTCTGACCTACAAGTTGTCGTGAGTGACGGTGAGTTTGAAACGGTTCTTGATGTTCCTGTGTTCGTACGTTCTGTCGCAGATGGTGCGGTTATTTCAACTGACCATGACGGTCCATTAGTGTTCGGTGAAGATGAAACCGGTCACTTGGGACTGAACGTTGGCTTAGTCGATGATTCAGAAACACTGAGTAACTTGGTGATGACAGGTTTCCCTGTTGGATTCGAGGTAACCGATGGTGTGAATACTGTGATGATCACCGAACCGGGTCAATACATAGACTTGTTCGATTGGGATATCTCAAACATTCAAATGACGCCGCCTGAGAATTTCCATGGTGAGTTCTTTGTAACCGTAAGTGCAACAACGGTTGATTACGGAGATGAGCCGGAAGCGTTTGAAGATGGCATCGATACGGGTGATTTCGAAACTGTGGCGGGTGATTCCATCATCCTAACAGCGGACGACCTAATCGGATTGGCTGAGAATGTGGATGCAGGCAGCGATGATGAAGTGAAACTGGTTCATCTTGCTGACCGCAGCCAAGGTGAGATTGTCGATAATGGCGATGGCACTTGGACCTTCACACCCGCTCCTGGCTTTACGGGTGAAGCAGACATCGCTTACGTGGTGGATAAAGATGGCGTACTTCATGATGAGCAAACAGGCGTCGTCGTCAAAGAAGGCGACTCACAAGAGAATGCAGCACCAGAAGTTAACAGCATTACGACGACGGAAATCGCAGCGGATGCCACCTTGTCGTTCTCCGATGAAGACATGTTAGCGAACCTGAGCGATGCAGAAGGCGATAGCTTGAGCATTGAGTCAGTAAGCTTGATGGAAGGTCAGGGCGTCATTGAAAGCGATAACCAAGGTCATTATCAATTCACACCTGCTGAAGACTACACCGGCGATGTTCAAATTGGGTTTATCGCGACCGATGGCGAAAATCGCATCGAAAGCTTCTTCAATGTGGATATCCAAAGTGGCGATGAAGCAGCGGCGAGCGAAGGTTATACCTTAGCTGATGATGGTTCACTAACTATCACGGATGCACAGCTAGTGGATGAGTTAGGTGTGAGTGATTCTGCACAAGTTGTTGATGTTGCAGACGCGAACGATGCTGGCTTCTTTGCCGAGTCAGGTGAAGGTGAGTGGACTTACTGGCCGAACGAAGACTTCGATGGCAATTTAGCGATGAATGTTGAAGTCAACAACGGCGGTGAAGTATCAAGTCACAGCGTAAGCATCCAAGTAGCCGATGTTTCAGTACAAGGTGATGAACCACAAGTCCAAGCTGTTCAAGCAACAGAAGAGCAACAAGTGCAAGTGGCTCAACAAGTTGATGACCAAGCTCAAGAGACAGAAACGGTTATGGAAGACAGCCCAGCAGATATCACAGCAGCACCGGGGGATACCATCTCTATCTCGATTCCAGATGAGGTGAGTGGTAACGAATCGGTTGATTACGTTGATATGTCTGGCTTACCTGAGGGTGCGACGGTGAGCAACGCGCTGGATAACGGGGATGGTAGCTTCACAATCAGTGGCAACCTAGAGCAGCCTGTATCCGTTGAACTTCCAGAAGGGTACCAAGGTACGAGCGAGATCCAATTCCAAGGTTACGACGAACTGGGTAGCTCAATAGACGGTGCTAGCGGTTCTGTTGAAGTTGAGGTCGATGATCAATACACCATGCAAGGTTCTACGCAAGAGCAGCAACCAGACATGGCGGGTATGGAATCTGGTGGCAGCGACTGGACAAGTTCAGGTGGTCAAGATCAAGGTGTTGACTTCACGGACGACTCTGGAAGTTTCGATTCAGATTCTCAAACTGGAACCGACCAAGGCAACGACTTCGACCAAAGCTCGATTTAAGGGCTTAGTTTTAGTCTAAACCGACAAGTAGATAGGGCAGCGTAACGTTGCCCTGAGCAAAGCCATGTAGAGTGACCTTTGCATGGCTTTGTTATTTGTCGCTGAGATTCATTCTTTGGCTTCAAAAAACTTGAGAATCCACAAGAATGTTCTTAGTTACTATAAGAGAGAGTTAAAAGGGAGTGAGGGCATGTATCGTTATGTCAGTTCACCGCTAGCGTCGAAGTACATCGTGCCACCGCCTCAACATCGAGCGTTGTCGAGTGTGGATGTGCCGGAGTCTGAATTGGAGATGCGAGAAATATTGAATAATTGGTTTGTCGATGGTTTAGCGCCCATTATTGAAAATGAAGATGACGACATCTCTGCGAGCGATTACGTTCGATTTGAAAAGCTTAGCCGCACGGTTGGGATGCTGTTGAGAAACAAAGATTATTATTTTGCGGCGAAACGTATTTTATCGGTGTGGGAACAAGATTGCCTTGAAACCACTTATATTCATTACCTCATTTTACGCAGTGAGCGAGTCACTTCTCTAAGGTAAGTTTATGCTGTGGTATTTGCTATTAGGGGCTTAGGATTCGTGTGCTTACGATCCTTTTGTTTTGTAGATAATCAGGCAAACAAAAAGGGCAAGCTTTGAGGCTCACCCTTAAGGTTCTTTCTTTTACTTAACGTTGTTTTTTTACTTACGTTGTTGTTTTGGCTTAACGTTATTTTCACCTAATATTCAACAGGATTGCGATTTACACCCAACCATCAAATTTGAGTCGTTTTTGAATTCTCTCGACCGCTTCTCTTTGCATCTGTCTAACCCGCTCGTTAGAAACATTCACATCCAACATTTGTCCGACCTCAGACAGCGTTTTCACGTTGTTATCAAAGAAACCAAAACGGTGGATTAACACCTTTTGCAATTTTGGTGGAAGCGTATTGATGATTTCTTCTAAAGCTAGGGTAAAAGATTTATCCTCACAATCTTGTTGAGGAGTCGGGATGTATTCACTTTCGCATTGATCAAGCACCATGGGGGCTTGGCTAGTTCCAACCGTTGTCGTTACGTCAATAAATCCGCTTAACGCCACCAATTGATCGACGCGTTCGGCCTTAACACCAGAACGCTGTGAGAGTTCTGAAATAGAAATCTCTTTGCTCATTTTCTTATTTGCATCGAGTTTTTTTGAGGCGAGGCTGTTTATTTCTTTACACACATGAGCTGGTAAGCGAACGGTACGTCCTGTGTTCATCAGTGCCGCTTCAATGTTTTCGCGGATCCACCATACGGCATAGGTTGAAAAACGATAACCGGGTTCAGGGTCGTATTTGTCGATGGCCTTGATTAAGCCGATATTCCCCTCCTCGATCAGATCGAGCAGAGTGAAATTATGGCCTTTACGTTTTAGGTAACTCTTTGCGATTTTCACAACAAGGCGCAGGTTTGATTCGATCATGACATCACGCGCTTTTTTATCACCCGCGCGATTCAATTTTGCGTAATATACTTCATCTTCACGCGATAGTAGATCGATGCCTACGATATCCTTCAGATAGTGAGCATAAGGCTCTGCAGTAGTCGAAAATGAGTTGTTAATAGGGTTGTCATCCGTGAGCTCCTGAAACGCAGTAAAGCTATCGTTGTTCATTTCCTTGTCCTTATCTAGCCGACTGAACATTTCGCTATAGCGCTATGCTATAAAGTGATTAACACTTGGTTTCATTATAGTGTAGATAACAGTTTCTTCTTTACCAATAAATAAACTGCAATCTTGTATCTTTACTMCGACAAACTTGTTACAAAAGTTTAACCTTTATTGTACTTCATCAAATGGGCGCTGTAGTTATTCAAAACATCAATATAAGGGGGGGACAGTTATGTCTGATGTATCGGTTTATCTGGATGAATGATAAGAACTTATAGATTTGATTGGTGAAATATAGATGCGATCGGCGAAAAATGGGTAGGGAAATTGATAAAGACAATAGCAAGGGTTGAGGTTCAATGTTTTCAAAGTACCTCAACTCTTTTAGCTGTCAGCTGTTAAGTCTCACCACGAACGTTTTAATTTTATCGACTAATAAGTACTAAGAACCTCATTGATTTGCTGGTTAATGATCTTGACTTCATTATAGATAACGGAAAGATCGTTCTCTTGAGGAGCCAGTTTATTGAGTGTGTTTTGCTCAACTCTTTCTAATGCGAGAGTGGCGGTGTCTTCGCCGAAACTGGCCAATATGCCTTTTAAGGTATGCACAGTGAAATGAAGCTTGTCCCAATCCTGTTGTTGAACCAACTCTTCGATCTCTTCTAGCGAATTACCATGATCTTCTTGATAGGTAGACAAAACGGCGTAAATTACGTCTCTGTCGTTATCTAAATAGGCGTTTAAAGCATCAAAGTCTAGCATGTGGACTCCTGTCGGCTGCATGTTGAAAATGGGTTAGGTGGCTTAGTGGAAAAACCATACTGTGATGAATCACTAATCCATTGATTCCATTTTGGCGGAAGTTCTAACTGTAAAAGCTCTTCCAAATAGTCGTCGCTAAGTTTCTCATCTATATGAGCTTTATGGACGGCATATATATAGTCAAGTTTGGCGGCAACGGAATATGGATAACTGTGAATGTAGTCTTTTAATTCCTGGATTGATCCAACGTTTTCAATATTAATACAAGTCGAAGGGTCAATATTTTTAGGCTTCAGTTGGTGGCTTACGGCTTCTCCACGAGATTCAAGGCATTCCATCGCGACGTGATAAAGCGAGTACTCCCCAAAGTGAACGAGCAGTGGTAATAGTTGAATGAGCATGTAACTGGGTTGGCTGTAAAAATTATTTGCCAACAGTGTTGAGGCTCTAATCACTTTTTTGTGGGCAATTTGAGGGTTGTCTTCGATAAGCAATATGATGCTATGAAATAGGGCGAGGCAGGCCTGAACTTGCTGATGTTGTTTTACCGGAAGTTTCAGGTTTACTAACTCTGTGAATTTGTTGGCATGCTCAAGCAAAATTCGTTTGTACTTTGATTGTGTCTCACGCTGATACGCTGATTTTAACGCATTAAAGTGCGCACCAATCGAACGGATGGCATCAATGTCTGCCGCTGAAATGTGCGAAGCATACATCTCACCCAATTTTACGATCATCTGTGTGTTGCTTGCTAACTCGAGCGCCCTGACTGCACGATGGCTGATACTCGGTGTCATCTCAAATGCACGAATCGCCAATTTAAGAGCAGGCTCCAACATCTTATGCTTTTCATAAACACAGCTTAAGCAATCAATAACGTTTAATGACAGCGGCTGGGTAATCAGGTAGTTGTGTAGCTTTTCTATCGCTAAGTTTGTTTTTCCTAAACTGTCTAAAATCAATGCCTCTGCAACTAATTTGGTCGGGTGCATTTTCGTTTTTGAGCTGTTGATGGTCGTTGAAAGCAAATCCCATTTTTTGCCTCCAATTAAGTGTTCAATTAATGTCGCTTCAAACTGAACACTGGTTGTATTTGGTGAGATCGCTAAGGCTTGAGTTAGGCGATCGTAATTGTTGATAGGATATAAATTATGTAACAGGCTGAGCTTGTTTGATGCCGACACGGCACTTTGAATCTCCTTACCTAAAGATTGAGTATTGATCGGCTTAGATACAAAATGGTGTGCTTCACCTGAGAGAGCGGTTAATACCGTTTCTTGACGCATATCCCCTGATACGAGAACCGTGGCCACAGTATGATCGATGAGCCGATTTCGATACAGGATCCCCAAAAGTTCAAACCCAGTAAAGGATTGCTCCAAGTGGTAATCGATGAGAAGTACATGAAAATAGTGCCTCTCGACCGCTTTAATCGCTTGCCGATAGTCGGTCGCGATAGAAATGCAATCATGCGCAATACCTAAGCTTGATAGTTGTTGTTTTATCAGAATAGTTGCACTTTTAGAGTCGTCGACAATTAAAACCCGTAGGTTCGCTGGTAAGGTCAAATCCATTTTCCTCAATACCAAATGCTATTTTTAATCTAGGCGTCAAGTTGCACACTGTCAAGGTGCATATATCATAAACAAACACTTGATAAACTATTGGTAATTAACGAGTATTCGATAACGTTTATGGAAGTGTTTAAACGAAGATTGTGTTGGCCTTATTTTTCGCATTATACGAGTTTAACCAATAAAAAAGAGGCAAGCCGATAAGCTTACCTCTCTGTTTTGTTAAGCGAGATTTTATTCGAAATATTACCCGTTACTTGCGCTTTATTTACTCAAAACTCTAGTGCTAATCACGCATGTTGAGAATTAATACTGCTGCTAGAGCCAAGAATGCCGTCATGATTAAGAACACGTCGTTGTAAGCCATGATTGAAGCGTCACGCTGCATTGTACCAAGTAAGCTTGCTTGTGCTTGTTGCATCGCCGTTGCGGCATCGCTCCCTGATTGAATAAAAAAAGCTTGTTTTTGCTGAAGTGTTTGCCACCCAAGCTGACTCACCGAAGGTAATGACTCCTTGATGTGAGCCAAATGTTCACGCGTTTTATTATCAAGTAGCGTAGCGATAATCGCGATACTGAAAGCACCACCTAAGTTTCGCATTACGTTGGATAAGGTGGATGCATCTGGCGTATCCATTTTACTGATGTTTTTCATGGCAACCAAAGACAGCGGAACCATGATAAACGGGCTCCCAATTGCACGTAGAACCATGGATAAGATCAGCTGTTGCCCACCAAAATCGGTTGTCATATGAGTATTTACGTAACAACTGAAACTGAACATCGCGAAGCCAAAGGTTACCAAATACTTAGGTTTAATAATTTGCGTTAGCTTGGGTACGATTGGGAAGATCAGCAGCTGTGGGAAACCCATCCACATGATCACTTCACCAATTTCCATCGCGTTATATTGCTGAATCTGAGTGAGGTACATCGGCAGAACATAAATGGAACCCAGTAAAGCCATCCCTAAAATCAGATAGGCGATACAAGACATCGCAAATTGTCCATCCCGCAACAGTCGCAAATTCACCAAGGGTTTTTTATGTTGTAATTCATTGAGAACGAAATAGACCAAACTGACGGCGGAGACAATGCTTAAACCAATGATCAGGCTTGAGCTGAACCACTCTTCACGGTTACCTTCTTCCAATACCACTTCTAAGCAACCTAACCCGAGAGCCATGGTCACGATACCAAACCAGTCAGCTTTTTTCAGGGTACCAAGGTCGAGTTTTTCATCGTCTAAGCCATAACGGATCATAGTGATCACAAGCAGAGCTGGTGGAATGTTGACGTAGAAAATATAGTGCCAAGAGAAGTTCTCGGTCAGCCAACCACCAAATGTTGGACCAATCGAGGGAGCAAAGGTCGCGGTTACCCCGAATAAGGCCATGCCAACGGCACGTTTGTTGATGGGCAATAATTGAACGACCAATGAGAAAGCGAGTGGGATTAATGCGCCACCACTGAATCCCTGCATCGCCCGGAATACAATCATCGAAGTCATATTCCATGAGATTGAACACAACAAAGATGAAAGGGTAAAAATGAGCGTGGTCCAAATAATATAACGGCGTTTACCAAGCGCTCTAGAAAGCCAGCCACTGAGTGGGATAGCGATCATCTCGGCGACTAAATAAGACGTAGAGATCCATGAGCTTTCATCTAAGGTTGCAGACAGCGCACCTTGAATGTCTTTCAGAGATGAATTGGTGATCTGAATATCCAAGATCGCCATAAATGCGCCAATTAAGCCCCCAAATAGGGCGATCCAGTTGCGACTCGATACTTCGCTTTCATCATGAGTTGGGGCGACAGCAGCAGCGTTGCTCATGGATCTAGCCTCGTTTGTCGATCGTTGCAACTACAGACAAACCAGGAAGCAATCGACCTTTCAATTCTTGTTGATCTGGAATGGTAATTTTCACTGGTACACGTTGAACGATTTTAGTGAAATTGCCCGTTGCATTCTCCGGTGGTAGTAACGCGAATTTTGCACCCGTCGCAGGGGAGAAACTGTCAACTACGCCTTCAAGCGGTTGGCCTGGGAAAGCGTCTAACTCAATTTCAACGGTTTGACCTTTGTGAATACCGCTTAATTGTGTTTCTTTAAAGTTGGCTTCAATCCACACTTGATTATTCGGTACTAAACTCAGAAGTGGTGCGCCAGCTTGAACCAATAAACCTTCGCGCACGCTACGTTTACCAATCACACCATCTGTGGGAGCATAAACTTTGGTGTACTCGAGGTTAAGTTGTGCCTGTTCACGTTGTGCTTTCGCTTCCGCTACCGATGCTTGTGCTTGTTCGATTTCGCTCGCAATAACCGTGAGTTGGTCATGACTTGCGACCAAATTAGCTTTTGCTTCTTCCAACTCGGCTTGAGTGACTTTTTGTTGTGCTGCCATGCTGTCAACTTCATCTTGTGAAGCATATTTGCGCTTTAACAGACTACGAGATCGCTCGGCTTGTTGCAGTGCGCGTTCGTATCCTGCTTGTGCGGAATCAACGCGGCTCTCTGCTTGATTAATTTGACTACGTTGTAACGTTTGTTTGGCAATTAAGTTTTGTACGCTTGATTGAACAACCGCTAAGTGCGCATTCGCCTGAATGAGTGCGGATTGATAATCACGGTCATCAATTTGAACCAACAAATCGCCTTTTTTAACGGATTGGTTATCACTGACATAAGACTTAACAATGTAACCCGAGACCTTAGGGCTAATGTTGGTAATGTCACCTTGCAGATAGGCGTTATCCGTCGATTCAAAGTACTGGCCATAGCCGTACCAGTATCCAGCGCCAGCTAACCCCAATGACAGCATGATTGCCGTCGCAATAAGCGGTGCTTTTTTACGTTTTTTTGTGCTTACTGTCTGGGAAGCGCTGTTGTTCTCTGCCATTTTATTCTCATTTTCTATTTATTTGGATGTAACGAATTGTAAACGAAACTTATTGATTGATAAGATAGGAAAAAAGGGAAACACTGTTGCACAAATATAACTAATAGATTTTTTGGAGAAGTACGATGGACTTAAATGCGGTGACTGTTTTTACGCAAGTTGTTGATTGTGGGAGTTTCACACAAGCTGCTGAAGCATTGAACATGACAAAATCGACGGTTAGCCGGAAACTAGCAGATCTCGAACAGCATTTAGGTGTGAGATTGATCACTCGTTCGACCCGTAGTTTAGTGTTAACACCAGAAGGGGACCGTTTTTATCAATTGAGCATGCAAATGCATGACATTATGAATCAAGCGGAATTAGAAGTTTCAGCCAATCAGGATCTGATACGCGGTCCTTTAAACGTAGTACTGCCTGTCGAGCTTGGTCATCAGGTGCTCGCTAAATATATCCATAGCTTTCTGCTAGAGCATCCAAACGTGACGATGAATTTGGAACTGAGTAACCGAGAAGTCGACATCATTGGAGAAGGGATAGATCTTTACGCTCAAATTGGTGACTTAGAAGACTCCAGTTTAGTCTCTCGTTACTTAACGACCTCTGGGCGTGTATTGGTTGCCAGCCCCAAATATTTAGAACGGTTTGGACAAATAGAGTCACCAATGGATCTCAAGACACCCTTTCGAATGATTGAGGTCGTGAACAAGGCGGCGCGTATACCTAAATGGAAACTGCAATTAGAAGACGGTGAGGTGGCTTTGATCGATCTGCCTTGTCAGTTACGAGTGAATACCATCACGGCCTGCTTAACGGCCTGTGTGGACGGGCTTGGCTTAGCTGTGCTTCCTGAATTCATTTGTCGTGAACACTTCAAGACAGGTAAGTTGATTCATCTGTTATCTGAATATGAGATGCCAGAGGTTTCAGTCAGTCTCGTGTATGCAGACAGACAATTGATGCCGAAACGTAAGAAGGTCTTTATCGACTATCTGTTGACGGCCTTTCAAAATAGGAAGCAAAAGTAACGGACTAAACCTTACTGGTTAAGTGTTTAGGCTTCCTATTATTCGTTATTGTCTAAACTGTATCGAAGTTAACTATGATTGGGCTGCCAGTCGACGGCTTGTCCATTCGCTAATATAGCTTTGATCGATAGGCCAGCAATATCGATACCGTTGTGACGAAATGCCTTGCTGGAGAAGTTGGCTATGATCTTACTCCCGTCACTGAACTCGGTTTGTTGAACATCGCCGGTCTTATCTAACCATTCGAAATCGACCAACTGTTTATCCCATAACTGTTCGTGGATCGTTTTAAAGCCATCTTGATAGTGTTTGAGTGCTTTGATTCTCGGGCTTGAACTTGATAAAGCTTCATCTCTGGTTAAGTGCACCATCGGTGGTGTGTTATACAACATGGCGGTTAAGTCACGTTCTGCTTTTACATTAGTGAACTTGAGGCTGTCTGAATGCCAATGGTGCGTATTGATTACTTCATCATGGAAAACGGCTTGGTAAAGCGGAATCCGATATTGTGGCGAAAACAGTAGCGACTTATAGGGCTCTTTAACCTCGGCCGGCTTAAAGAAGAAGTCAGGCTTGTGGTCTGGGTACCAACGACCTAAGTAATAGGGAGACTGGCGGTTCTCTTTCATCTCTTTATCTGTCCAACCAAAACCAACCGTTTCTAAGCCGTGTGCAAACGCGATGCCTTTTGTTGTTAGGCTGTTGCCGTCTTCAGATCCTAATACTAACGATGGTTGCTCGCTAAGCCACTGCATTCGGTTGTTGAAGGCTGAAAGCATGTCCGACTCGTTTGTATTGCCATTTCCATTGTTGTAGCTATGACTCTTGATATGATTGTCTATAGAGCCGCTGTAATCTTCACGGGCCATGGCGGTTGCATCAACATCTAAGAACAAGCTGTTGAAGTTCCCGAACCTCATAATGTCTTGAGCGCGCTGCTTGACGTATTCTAAATGGCAGTTCGGATTTAGATAGAATCCGTTACCTCGAAACCCTTTTTTTAGGCTGCCATCTGCCATTTCAATGGCACAACTCTGACGCATCGGCTCTGGTAATTGAGCGGTTAGCCAGTTGTCATTGAGCTTCGCAGGAATGGCTGTGTTGTAGGAGTCGTAGGTGCCGACCAGATATCCGGACTGTTTTGCAAGAGCCACAGCGTTAGGTTGATAGAATGCTGGCATCCAATTATCGAATCCGAGCCACAGTTTGTTTAAGCCTGCCTTATTTAGATTGGCGATCATGCCTGAAGACAACGCTTGTCCCCAAGTCTCTGGCGAGTTTAGGTAAGGGGAAGCGTGCTCTAGCAACCAGTTCTTCTTATCCTGTGCTGCTTTGTATTGCGCTTTAATCGTGTTGTTTTTGAGTGTCGGATTACCAACAGGATATAACACCTGCAATGACTGGCTAATAGAGTCCAACAATAGTTGTTTGTGATACTGACTGAACCAATCTTTTCCCTTGGATAGTGACGACAGCTCTCTGTTCGCTTCCGCAGAAACGTTGAGTTTAGAGCCCTCGAGATACCATGTTTTCAATCCCCACCAGTCACTCACATCTTGGATGCTTAATGGGTCTTTGCCAAATAGGTAAACGTGGCTTGCGCCGATTAGCTTACTCACATCTGGATTGTGTTTTTGTTTAACAACCAGTGTTTCAGAAAGGTTATTTTCGATGCGCCAATCGCGGTAGTGTTTCGCTCCATCTAACCATGAGTCTCCAAGGGTGATACGAACAATAAAAGGCTGTGATTGATTGAGCATCGTAAATTGGTGTAATGCCTTCATATCAATTTTGGTCTTTGAATTAGATGAGTTATCAGAGGATGCATCTGAAAAGAGCAGTTGATTGTTGGTCGCATTAACCATCTGATAGCTAATGAAATGATTGTTTTGCTGCACAGTCCAAAAAGGCATCTTTAAGTCTTGAGTGGTATTGCTTCCAGAATAGTTGCCGACGAGATAGCTTGCCCAAAGCTTGTTATCAATAGGCACGCGCATGCCTTCACTAAAGGGTAGAAATAGTGTCTGAGTTTGTTGTTCTGCAAGATCAAACCACGCCAACTCAATGGGCTCGTTTCGTTCCACCTGAATATTCGAAGGCAAGCTGAACTGAAAAGTGAGCTGGCCTTGATTAAGCTCGGCCTCAACGTTTATCCCACTAGGCACTAAGGTCCAAGTGGCGATTTTTGCTGAGTCAGCTTTATCGGATAAGCCAATGACCAGGTTGGTCATTTTCTGTGGTTGGCTATCAACGGTGAGAGCGCCACTGTTAACGCTTAAGTCATTCCAATCTATCTCTAGAGTATTCGATGATATAGAGACGGTGTTGTTGTTACTGGTGAGTGTTATTTGGCGCGCTTGTGCATTGGATGAAAACAGACAAGCTGTTGTTAAAGCCACAATGGCACAAGTAGAAAGATTGAGTGGGTGACGTACGCTGAGCATATTTAGATTCCGTAAAGGGTAAGTACGGTTATTACACCTAAGTAGCGCGAGTGCTTTGTCACCTATATGTCTCTATTTTCTGTTTGGCTTTAGTGGTGTTCCATTAGAAAGGCACGGCGACGCGTTGCACATATTGGACTTCAATAGCGCCTTGGTATTCAAACATTTCAACCGAAGCACTCAAGTGCTTGGCTTTGGTTCCAAGTGGACTTTCTTTGGGAACGGGTGCTTGCGCTGTTTTGATTGGCACTTTGTAACCTAGCAGGTTGTAGTTATCATCAAACCATTGCCAACTCACATTGGCGTTAGGGCAGTTGTCGATCACCTTCGGTGGCGTGATCACGATATGTGGTTCGCTGAGTTTACTTTCGAGTGTTAACCATCGCTTGCTGTTGTCTAAAGCGACAACAATAGGATAGTGGTTTGAACCTATCTTTAGTTGATAAACACCAGATTCGGGTTTGATAAACATTTCACTGGTCTCAATCTCTTGATACTCATTATTGGAAGCGAGTTGTCCATCGAGAAGGACTTTGCCTTTAGGCGATACTAAAGAAAGAGTTTGGGTTTCTAAGCCTTTGTTTAGTTGCTCGGCAGAGACTTTGATTTGATAACCGTGTGACGACAGGCCGTAGCGTCGAATGAAACTGACTTGAATGTGGTGTTTTGGCTCAGCACTTTGTTTTAGTGAGGTTCCACATTGAGTTTGGCTCAATATCTCTTGTTTGACTGGCAGCCAAAGTTCACTATCGAGTGTTTGTTGATCGAGTGCGATTTGCAGCTCTTGCCACGCAACTTGAGGTTGACCATCAAGCAGCGATTGATAGGTGTGCTGCAATGGCGTGTCGGTAAACCATGCCGCATGACTTACGAGCGGCAAGGTGCAGAGCAGTGCCGCTAACGAAGGAACTTTCATTATGATTCCCCGGCTAAGCGGTAACCAACGCCGCGATGTGTTTCGATATTCAATGTCGGCAGCTTTTGGCGTAAGCGTAGGATGTGATTATCAATGGTTCGGGTACTAGGAAAGGCCTGATATCCCCAAATCTTATTGAGTAACTCATCTCGGTGAAACACACGACTTTGGTTCTGAACAAACAAGACCAATAACTGAAACTCTTTAGGTTTTAACGTGATAGGGCTTTCATCCAGATAAGCGATCCGTTCCGACAAGTTGATTTGGATATTTGCGTAATTTAAGAGGCTCACCCCTAACGGACGTAGCTGGGTAATGACTCGGGCAAGTAATTCGTCGTTAGAAAATGGCTTAGTCACGTAATCTTTGGCACCTGCCATTAAGCCTTCTACGCGTTGCTGGACTTCCACTTTAGCCGTTAACACAATCACAGGAATCGCTTTGAGGAGCAACCAATTCGGCAAATGTCGCAAGCTGTCACCGTCTTCAAGCTGTCGATCCAGTATCACAAGATCGGCTCGAAACCATTGCTTACCGGTACTCTCTGAATCCTTCGCCCAAAGGCATTGGTAACCATTGGATTCAAAGAAGCTGACGAGGCCTTGTCCAAGCAGTTGGTCGTCTTCAATCAGCAGTAGGGTGTTCATAAGCAATTTCCAAAATACATCGGGTTGGGTTACGAAGAATAATAAGGCGGCCATTTGCTTGCTTCATCAAGTGCTCGACAATAGTCAGACCAATGCCCATGTTATCCAGTTTGTGCGCTTCACTTGGCGTGACACGGGACATGAGTCGTTGTATCGGCGAAGGGAAGTGCCCCTCGTCTTGTACCTCAATCGTCAGCTTGTCTCCGAGCTCGACCTTGACCAAAACCTCACCTTTACCGTGTTGTTTGGCATTCTTGATTAGATTATCCAAACAGATGGTTAGCCAGTAATAAGGCAGGTTTAGTTCAACTTCACGCGCTTCGCATTGATAAGAAATATTGTGCTTTTCACATACATGATCAAGCCACTCTTCTAATGATGCATTTTGCTTTAACAAAGGCTCTGACTGATCAGAACTTAGGTACACTTTGCTGTTTTCGGTGAGCTGAGAGAGCCTTTGATAGTCAGATATTAAACGCCAAACCGCACTTTGAGTTTCATCAGAAAAGTCATCGTAGCAATTTCTGAACATCTCGACGGTTAGACCTAGGCTAGTAATGGGCGTGCGCAGTTCATGAGTAAGAAGCTGTAAAACGAACTGCCTCTCTTTTCGTTGTTTTGTTCTTAGGTATAAGACTCTACCTAGCCCGGAAAGCAACGTTAACAGCAATGAAAAGATCAAGGTTTTCATGATCAGATTGTCATTGCTAGGCTCGCTTAAGCACACGTTGCTGTAACGAAAAGTACAGGTTTCACCTGCCAAAGATACCTCTTGCTGATCTGCGATAGGCTGCCATACATCTAAGGGAATGGCTTTCCAGCCTTGTTCACCACTCAACCAAAGCACATCGCCTTGTTGCCAAGCGCGGTATCCATTGAGCAGTGCTTCTCTGCCTTGAGCTGTTAGCGACTCTAGCTTGGTATATAAAGGATGCTGAGGGTTGGTAATACTCAATAATGGACGTATTTGCTCGCTTACGTCTGGGTAAACTGCCAAATAACGATCAGCAAAGCTGCCACCGGCAGGGTGACGTTTGGAGTGTGCTGCAAACCAAATCGAATCCAATGCTTGTTGCTGACACAGAGCGAGCTCGAACTCGATGGCATCATGTAATGAAGGGTTATTACTTTCAATCGTTCGGCAGTGATCTTGTATTGACGCTAACGCTGCGATGTCGTCCCAACTGAATTGGTTGAAATCAGGATAGCGGCTACGTTCATGAAGCAGAACTTTCGGATATTGAGCCAACTCTTGTTGAGATACTAGGATTGGGGATGATTCCCAGCTCAGTTGATACAGGGTTTGCCACTTGTCTTGCAAACTTTGTGCATTGACTAGAGTCGGGAGCCAAAAGATCAAGCAAAGAGCTAATGTAAACCTGCGCATCCAATCATTCTCGTTAAAAGTCGTGGGGCAAGTCTAAAGAGTTTTGGGCGAGATTTGTAACCTGAATGTCAACAAGTGTTCCTTTAACAAAAAATTGTCGAGTAGGTCATGCTTTAAAATAATCAATTGAAAATACAGTAAGTGTCATATTGGCAGCTTAAACTAGATAATTGTGTACTTATTGTCACTATTGAGTAAGCGGAGGGGTCTATACTGGGCTCATACCTAATAAGAGGAACCATCATGAAACTCATCATCAAATCAGTATTGGCAATCAGTATTTTGGCTGCAGGCTCTGCTCAGGCGTTCGAATTAACCAGTAACGATATTCAAGAAGGTCACCCAATGGCGAAGACTTTTGAATACTCAAGTTGGGGTTGTAACGGCGATAACCTATCACCACAATTGATGTGGAAAGATGCACCAGCAGGCACCAAAAGCTTTGCGATTACAGTTTATGATCCCGATGCACCGACTGAAAGTGGCTTCTGGCACTGGGTCGCATTCGACATCCCTGCAACTGTGAACGAGCTACCTCGCGGTGTCGACATCGCTAAAGTCGGTGGCAAAGAAGGTCGCATTGATTACGGCACAGTTGGCTTTGGTGGCGCATGTCCTCCAGAAAAAGATGGCATGCACCGCTACCAATTCACGGTTTGGGCACTGCCAACGGACAAACTTAACCTCGACGAAAATACGCCGTCGGCAGTGGTGGGCTTCACGTTGAACAGTATGGCTTTAGACAAAGCGAAACTGACCGCAACTTATACACGTTAATCGCTTGTGTACGTTAAAAGCTTATACACGTACATAATAAGTAAACAAGGGGATGAGATGAATCATCAATATCAAGTGACGATCTTTCGTGCAGAGCAGTTACAAAAGCTGCGTAATGTGAGGATTCTATCCCCGAGTATCATTCAGATCATTACAGGCAGTAAGCGCCTGTTTTGGAAAGATTCAGCGGCAGAACTCTCACATTCTGAGCTGTTATTGTGTGAGGCATCAGCTTCACTAAGCTTTGAGAACATGCCCCACAGAGGGCGTTTCTTGTCGCGAGTATTCAGCTTTCAATTCCAACCTTGTCAGGCGATGCTTGATTTAAGTGAGGAACGTTCGAATGATCTGGGGCTGCCTACAGTGCAAGCGGATCGAAACTTACAAGACTCACTCAACGCGCTGTTTTTGTTTGATACACAGAGCATGAGCAAAGAGACGCAACAGTTTTGGTTACAGGGCTTGTACCAGCAACTTGCTGAAAAAGGGGTGTTGCATCGATTGTTTGCCAGTGCCAACGTCTCGCTTAGCCAAAAGCTCAGCCATTATCTTTCACATTCACCAGATGAGAAACATCCATTAGAGTCGGTGGCGGAGCGATTTGCGATGAGCCGAGCGACATTGATTCGAAAGCTCAAACTGGAAGGTATGCAATATCGTGAGGTGTTGGCTGAAGTTCGGTTGAGTCACGCGCTTTATCTGATGCAAAGCGGACAGCAGAATGTTGGGATGTTGGCTCAGTCTTGCGGTTATCAATCGGAAGGGCGTTTTAGTCAGCGCTTTAAAGGCAAATTTGGTTTGTCGCCCAGTGA
This sequence comes from Vibrio minamisatsumaniensis, assembly GCF_050337445.1. NCBI lineage: Bacteria > Pseudomonadati > Pseudomonadota > Gammaproteobacteria > Vibrionales > Vibrionaceae > Vibrio > Vibrio minamisatsumaniensis. The sequence continues at coordinate 27,770 of NZ_JAKJSY010000034.1, forward strand.
ATACATCAAGACAGTCGCGAGCAATAAAGTCGCGGCGCCATAACCATTCTGTTTGCCCTAAACGCTAATCAGAACCGTTGCACTGACCAGTCGAATTCAGTCATCAATACTGAAGACGCGAACGGTGCACCAAAAGTGGCACATTTATTAACGTATACATGCTTTCTCTTTGTATGCATCGTCTTGTGTTCGGATTACTATAGTAAACTCATCCTCAGAACGTTGTTAAGATGAGCTTTAATGGTTCTGTTCAAATATGGACGAAATATACAGCGTCAGCGGAATAAGCGCTTACCACTCTTATTTACAAGGAAGGTAATGATGGAAATCAGTCAGTTGGATCATTTGGTATTAACCGTGAGTGATTTACAAGTTACGGTCGATTTTTACCAAAAAGTGCTTGGAATGAAGCCCATCGAATTTGGCGAGGGTCGGTTGGCGTTGTCATTTGGGACGCAGAAGATCAATTTACACCTCAGTGGTAGCGAGTTCGAACCAAAGGCAAGCCGTGTACAAGTCGGTAGTGCAGATCTCTGCTTTATTACCAATACCCCAATTGCTGAGGTCGTTGAACATATCCAAGAGCAGGGCATCGTCATCGAAGAGGGACCGGTGCCACGAACCGGTGCAATCGGAAAAATTGTCTCGGTTTATCTTCGTGATCCTGATGGTAATCTGATTGAAGTTTCGAATTACTAAATTTTAGACTATACCGATATTTTTGTTGGCTGAGTTACGTGCAATGAATGTCCGGTTGGTGGTTGTGAAGGTACAGTGCGTGAAGTGAACCACGGGTGTTAATCGGATCAACTAAACGACTCTATTTAGATTAAAGCTTATTCGAATTTAATAAAAAAGCGCGTTATTACCAAATGGCAATAACGCGCTTTTTTGTATTAGCTTATTGGTCGATCTTAGCTTGCTATTGAAACATCTGCTGATGGCAAGTCACGCTTCTTAATCACGTATCGCAAGCGAATTAACATCAGCGCAGCCGATACGCTTAATCCTGTTAGAATACCTATCCAAAAACCTTCTTCACCCATTGCTGGAACAATGTGGTCTGTTAAGCCCAGCACCATACCTAAGGGCAGTGCTAAGCCCCAATAGGAAGCGATCGCTAAAATCATCGGGACTTTCGTGTCTTTATAACCACGTAATGCACCATTCGCAGATGTTTGCAGCGCATCACTGAATTGGTACATAGCCGTAAACGTCAACAACACTGCTGCGGTTGCGCTTATCGTAGGGTCGGTGGTGTAAAGTCTAATGATCCACTCTGGGAATAGAAGGAATATTGCAACCGAGAGCAACGAAATTAACGCAGCAACCACGATGCCGACTTTGCTGCGTTCTATTGCGCTAAGTTCATCCTTTTCTCCTAACGCGTGTCCAACGCGAATCGTAATGCCAAATGAGATACTCATTGGAATCACATAAGTCAGGCTTGAAATGTTAAGTGCAATTTGCGCGGCAGCCACGTTCTCTGCACCTATACGACCAATCATCAACGCAATAACGGCAAATATGCTGCCACACACCGCGATGTTCATTCCGATAGGCAAGCCTAACCTTAAAAGGTGAATCATCTCTTTTGCTTTTGGCTTGGCGTCTGCAAAGTTAATGATATTTTTGTATTGGTGGTGGCCTTTAATGTAGGAATAGAGCATTCCCGACATTAGCCAATACACTAAGCTTGTCGCCCAACCACAACCCACAGCGCCCATTTCAGGGAAGCCAAACTTACCGTAGATCAGTACGTAGTTGACCGGGATATTCACTAACAAACCGACCACTGAGATGATCATTGGTACTTTGGTGTTGTTCATGCCCTCACAAAAGCCATTCAAAGTGTAGAACAGGGCAATACCCGGCACACCGAAGGCGAGGGCAAAAGCATAGTCGCTGCCAATCGGAATGATCTCAGCGGCCACTCCAATCCATTCTAAGATCGGTTTCGCACTCACTAAATAGGCGATAAGCAGGACGCTAGCAATTAATGCGAGCCAAACCATCTGGAAGAATTCAACAGAGATACTTTGAAAGTCACGTGCGCCTCGGTGGTAAGCAACAACAGGCGTTAGCGCCATAATCACGCCACGCAGTAATAACAACACAGGAATCCAAAGGCTGGTACCAAGTGCGATCGCCGCGAGATCGGCAGGGCTTACTTGGCCAGCCATTGTCGTATCGACAAATCCCATCGCTTGGGTAGCTATTTGAGTCAAAATGATTGGAACCGAAAGGTGCATAAGCGCACCCGATTCACGAGTAAAAGGACGAAGTTTCGTTAGCATGGAAGTTCACAACACCAATATAAATACACGAATGATGGCAGGATGGCCGGTGTGCATTTTAGGATGTGCCCCGTTGGGCGGCGATAATATAAACACCTTATAGTTTAGGGTCAAGCATTCGATTTACTGGGTATCAGCGATCAAGTTGGATATCCCTGATATAGCGGCTTCAATTCTGTTGTCGTTTATATAAGCGTATGTTTTCTTAACAAATATACCGATGGTGCAACTTTGTTATTTGCTAGGTAAATCACTAAATTGAAAGGTATAAGTTATTGTTATGAATGAACAGGGGTGAGTACAATTAGTGAAATTACCGGCTAGACAAAAACACGATATTGAAACCATTTGTTGGTCGATTCGCTTTTAGTTTCATATTAAGCACCGCATCACTAAAAAACGACAAGGAATCAAAATGTTGTATCAAAAAATCGGATTATCTTTGGCTGTATTGACGCTTTCTGGATGTGCTACCGCGCCCATTACGCTCAACTATTCGCCAAGTAGTACAATGTCTGTTGAAGGGAGTATCGATGTAGGAGATTTCAAATATTTGCCCGGTGAATTGAACCCCGAAGTTAAACCCAACCAGGTCCAAAATACAGCGATTGGCGACATCATTCTGGAAAAAAACGTTGATGAGTATTTTGAGAAGGTCGTTTTTACTGAATCGAGATTTGTTGGTATTAACGTCGGGGGATCACAAAACGAAGTGTCGGGCGAAATACAAGAATTTTTAATTGACGACCTTGGATACAGCATTGATTGGACGCTCGATGTTCTATATAGGGTTAAATCAAAAGACAGTCCAAACTGTTACGAGAAAAAACAGATAATTGAAAAGAACACGGCCAAGTTTGCGAATGCGTTTGGAACCTTGAACGAAATAATGAAGTTAAATGTTGAAAAAGTATTTTCAGATCCGGAGTTTTTAGACTGTATCGCAAAGTAGAGTTAACAAAAAAATAGGGCGCCAATATACCTTTGGCACCCTATGCTGACTTATCTTTGCGTTAAAGCTCGTGCCAATACTCAAAGTGCTTCTACTGCCACATGGCCAGTACAAACACAAAAACACCGATGCCAAGCATCACTTTTAGCAGTAAGCCGAGTGGTGCACCACCTTTAGGCGCCTTATTACAACATCCCATCGTCGTCTCCTTATTCATTGTTGGTTTCACTCACCTTAAACCTTTCCCTTACGGTAAGGTCAATGGTTAATTCGCCACATAATTTGAAATCTAGAATTAAAAAAAGCGAAATATTGGGTTGGCCTTTGAAGTGATGTCAATGCAGAGATGGGGATCAATACGGTGAAGATTATGTATTACACATCACGATAAGTTAGAAAGATTTGAGTGAAACTAGGGCTTAACATTAGTCATTAGGTGAATCTATGGCCAAAGTAATGAGTCCTAGCGATCTGAAAACGATCCTACACTCCAAGCGTGCCAATCTTTATTACCTGCAGCATTGTCGTGTATTGGTCAATGCAGGGCGAGTTGAATATGTTACCGACCAAGGTAAAGAAAGTCTTTATTGGAATATTCCTATCGCAAACACGACCGCGATCATGCTAGGTACGGGCACATCGATTACGCAAGCGGCAATGCGGGATTTAGCAAAAGCTGGGGTTCTGGTGGGTTTTTGCGGTGGTGGTGGAACACCTCTGTACTCAGGCAACGAAGTGCAAGTAGATGTGTCTTGGTTGCTTCCTCAGTCTGAATATAGGCCGACAGAATACCTTCAACAATGGGTAAGTTTTTGGTTTGATGACCATCATCGCCTTGATGCGGCAAAGCTATTTCAATCCGAACGCATAAAGCAAATTCGTAAACATTGGCTGTCTACCAATATTAAAAATGAGTTCAAGCTCAATAGTGAACAATTAGAAGGTGCACTGAGCCGCTTTGAAGACAAAATGCATACCTGTTCCACCACGCAAGAACTGCTCTCTTTAGAAGCAACCACCACGAAAACGCTGTATAAGCTCGCTTGCCATGCCAGTCAATATGGCGACTTTACCCGCTCAGAGAAGGGTAATAGCAGTGATATCGCTAACCGTTTTTTAGATCATGGTAATTATCTCGCTTACGGTTTGGCTGCAACAGCATGTTGGGTAATTGGCCTGCCTCATGGATTAGCGGTATTACATGGAAAAACCCGCCGAGGTGGGTTAGTGTTTGACGTCGCAGATATAATTAAAGATGCGTTGATATTACCTCAAGCCTTTATCGCAGCTATGGAAGGAGACGACGAACAAGAGTTTCGTCAGCGGTGCTTAAATCAGTTCCGTTCAGCTCATGCATTAGATGTGATGATCGAGACACTGCAAAGCACGGCTTCAGCATTGGCGCAAAATAACAAAGTGGAGCAGTAAGGGTGAATATTTTATTGGTTTCTGAGTGCAGCAAACAAGCCTTACCAGAAACACGCCGTGTCTTAGACCAATTCGCAGAGCGTAAAGGTAAACGAACGTGGCAGACGCCAATCACCTATGAAGGTCTAAAAACATTAAGACAATTACTAAAGAAAACAGCAAGGCGCAATACCGCTGTCGCTTGCCACTGGGTACGTGGTAAAAACCATACTGAATTAATGTGGGTTGTTGGTAATCGTCGCAAGTTTAATTTAGATGGCAGTGTTCCAACTAATACGACTCAGCGAGATATTCTTCGAAGCCAAGACGAAAATAACATGAATAGCATTCAAGCTTCTGCTCTTATGGCTGGAATTGCTGCTCTGTTCCACGACTTCGGTAAAGGTAACAAGCTGTTTCAACAAAAACTAAAACCTAAATCAAAAAGCAAAGGGTTCGAACCTTACCGCCACGAGTGGTTATCTTGCCAACTGTTTATTGGTTTTGTGGCAGGTAGAACCGATCACGAGTGGTTGGAGCATCTTGGTGCCGTTTCTGAAAATGATGACAAACCACTAATTGAAGGCTGCGACCCAACGCAAAGTGTTAGCTTTACTGATTTGTCTCAGTCCCCGCTTGCCCAATGTATTGTTTGGTTAATTTTATCTCATCACAGATTACCCAAATGCCTAGGGGATGGACCAAAACAAGACTTAAATGATGTGGATAGCTGGCTTACGGGCTTCGGTGCCAATTGGAATGCCCTAAACCATTGCATAGATAAGTTTACCTCTGCAGAAAGAGTCGCGGTTACCGCGTTTCCTCACGGTACACCAATGCGAAGTTATAAATGGCGCAGTAAAGCCAAGGAGCTTGCGAAGCGCGCATTGAATCAAGCTAACTTAGTGGAGTACGCCTCCCTTGATAAAGCTTTTCCATTACACATTGCTCGCATGGCATTGATGTTGGCTGATCATGCCTATTCTTCAGGGGAGCCAAATACCTATTGGCAAGATGAAGGCTATAACGCCTATGCCAATACCTACAGAGAAACAGGACAGCCAAAACAAAAGCTTGATGAGCACTGCGTGGGCGTGGCTCATAATGCGTACATATTAGCGCGAACAATTCCCAAGCTTCACGGCGTAATGCCTGCTATTACCAATCACAAAGGTTTCAAGCGTCGTAGCAAAATCAGCAAATTCCGCTGGCAAGATAAAGCCTACGACTGTGCCTACAGCATTGCTGAACAGACTGAGCTACAAGGCTTTTTTGGTGTAAACATGGCATCCACAGGCCAAGGTAAAACCTTTGCTAATGCGCGTATTATGTACGGCCTTTCTAATCCTACTATAGGTTGCCGCTTTAGTGTGGCATTAGGCCTACGCACCCTTACCTTACAAACGGGCGACGCGTTGCAGCAAAGGCTGAACTTAGATACTGACGACCTTGCAGTACACATTGGATCTCAAGCGGTGAAGGAGCTGTTTTATAAGCAAAAGCAGCAAGAAGAACTAGAAAAATTAGAGAGAGCTAGCGAAGCTGGCAGTGAGTCAGAGCAGATCTTTGCCGAACATGAATATGTGCGTTATGACGGCGAAATTGATAACCAGTATTTACATCGTTGGTTAGAAAACAGAGGTGCTGTTCATAAGCTAGTCAGTGCTCCACTATCGGTTAGCACCATAGATCATATTATTCCCGTATCAGAAGGCGTGACAGGAGGCCAACAAATCGCGCCGATGTTACGCCTATTAACCAGTGATTTAGTACTCGATGAACCGGATGACTTTTCGTTAGAAGACGATCCAGCACTTGCGCGTTTGGTGTATTTTTCAGGCTTGCTTGGTTCTCGTGTTCTGCTGTCTTCAGCCACGCTACCGCCAGCGTTAGTCACACATTTATTTGCTTGTTATCAAAGTGGTCGAGCCCAGTATAACCAAGTATTTGGCCAGCAAATCGAGCGACCTGTTTCATGTGCATGGTTTGATGAGTTTGGGGTGAAATCAACGAGTGCTACTGGTGTTGCCGAGTTTAGATCCAGTCACGATGAGTTTACAAAGCTTAGAGCTGAGAAACTGAGCAAACATTCCGAGCATCTACATAAAGGTGACTGGCTGAAAATAGCAGAGACTCAACTTCCACCGCATCAAGTTATCGAAACCTTTGCTAAAACCGTATATCGGGGAATAACTCAGCTTGCTGTTGATCATAAAACGGTTTCTGAACTGCAAAGCTCTAAAGGGAAAACGGTATCGGCAGGTATTGTTCGCATGGCCAACATTGAGCCTTTAGTAGCGGTAGCTAAGCACTTATTAGCAACCCCGCCGCCTGAAAATACGCGCATCCATTACTGTATCTATCATAGCCAGCATCCTTTAGCGGTGCGCTCGGCCATAGAGCAACAATTGGATGGAGTGTTGCAACGAGACCGAGACGATCCGCAAGGGGTCATCAAAGCGCCAGTGGTTGAAGCAGCATTGAAGCATTACCCCGAGCAAAACCATATTTTTGTGGTACTCGCAACGCCCGTGGCGGAAGTCGGGCGCGATCATGACTACGACTGGGCAGTGGTAGAACCAAGCTCTATGCGCTCGATAATCCAATTGGCAGGACGAGTGCAAAGACACAGGCGCATTGAACCACAAAGTACCAATATTTTAGTATTAAATCAGAATGTTAAGGCCCTCAAAGGTAAAGGTAAAGTAGCCTATTCAAAACCTGGGTTCGAAAGTAAGCAAACTTTTAGGTTAATAAAAAATGGTAACGAGACGCCATGCCTTCAGCTTTCCTCCCATGATTTATGCTTGCAAATGGAAGCTAACGAGTTACATGAAATTAGCTCTTCGCCTAGATTTGTAGAGCCTGAGAGAAGTCAGCTATTTGTAAATAAACAAGTAGGTGGTTTTATTGAACTCGAACATCTCGCTATGAATTTAAAGCTCAGAGATACGGTGAAGCCTTGGTACAGCAACAGCAAAGCGCATTTATTTGCGGAGTTCCAAAAGCAAACGCCATTTAGAAAAAGTAACCTGTCTATTGATTACGTATGTATGTTGAATGCGCTTGATGAAGAGCTTGTATTCAAACAGTGGGATAGGGTGTCGAATGAACTTATTGAGTCGTCAGGTTTTGAACCTTTTGGCGAGTTGTTGGTGGCTGATAGTAATTCAATTTGGGGGGCCGCAGAGTTGCCTGAAGTTATTGAACAGCTATCCGAATGGCACGATACAGAGTTGCAAGAAACCTGTATTCAGTTTGCTTCAGTTAGCTTACGAGCACCACGCGAGAACGAGTTAGGGAAGCAATGGTTGTATCACCCTGTACTCGGAATTTTTGAAGGGAAAGATATGAGCTAGTGATTATGCTAGCTCAGCAAGCTACCTGTTCGGTAGTAAACGGTATGAAAAATACTGCAGTATATTTCTAAGCTACGCGGAACGTAAAACGAAGATTTTAAGCCAATGGTAGTGAGATGTGAATTAATGATTAATATGAAACAAATACCACTGTAAGGCTTTGTATTTGATGTTAAATTTACGGTATCTTGTCACACCATATCTTATGGAGGGATAATGGCAGAATCATTAACCAAAGCAATTCATCACTTTATTGAGGTTCGCTATCAAACCAAGCGAGAAGCACTCGATAAAGACCATGAAAAGGAACGTAGTCAGGCGATAACGGCACTAGACATAGAGAGCATTGAAGTCAAATTTGCAGATAAGCGAGACAAGCTACGTTCAGATTTTGATGCCCCCAACTGGTTGGACAGCGCTGCAAAAAGAGCTTCGCAGATCAGCATGGCAACCCATGCCGTTAAGTTCACTCATAGTTCCGCCAAAGGCACAAATGTTCTAGCTGCTGACTTAGGGCAAGACAATCGTTATTTAGATACTGCCGTACTACAAATGCCAGCCATTGATGCAGTAGGCAATGCAGCAGCGCTTGATGTCGCAAGGTTATTGCAGTTATCGGATGACAACGGTAAGTCTTTGCTTGATTACTTGAAATTAGATGATGTGGCGTCTTTAAAAGTCATCGCTAAAAATGATACTCAGCTCGAAGAGTGGCGAGTTGGCTTAAAGCAAGCGTTGCTAGATGCCACACCAAGCAGCCATACGCTGGCTAAACAAGTTTATTTTCCCATTGCGGATAACGAGTACCACTTGTTAGCGCCGCTGTATTCTTCTTCGCTTTCTCAGGCTATCTATCAAGAGATTAATCACAGCCGCTTTAGCCAAGAGATGGTGGCAGCCCGAGACGCGCGTAAAAAACAAGTACCACATTCAGAACCTGTTGTGGCATACCCGAACTTAGCCGTTACGATTGCTGGTGGCTCTAAACCACAAAACGTATCACAGCTTAATTCTGGTCGAGGTGGGCGTAATTATCTATTTTCCACTCGTCCTCCTGAGTGGCAATCGCAGCTTAAAGCGCCACTAACCAGTGATAACATCTTTACTCACCCAGAGCTTCGCTATGCCACGCGATTTGCTATCAAGCGCCTAGTGAGCTTTTTGATTCAAGTGAATCAGCAAGAACGAGAAAGTAACCTAGCTATCCGAAACAAAGTTAAGCGGTTAGTTGATGAAGTGATCGATGAAGTGTGGGCCAAAGTAAGCCAATGGCAGCAATTACCTCCAGGGTGGAGTGACGAGACCAATGAACTGCCTGCTGGGCAATGTCGTTGGCTAGACCCCAACAACCCTAAATGGGATCAGCATGATGATCAATGGCAACAAGATATTGCGAAAGCCTTCGGTGGTTGGTTAGTCGCTAATGTCAATCACTCTGCCAAAGATGAACTCTCACTCGGCCTTGTGGAATCAAATCAATGGCAAGAAACCTTTAAGCAAGCACTGTGGGAGACAAGCTGATGGCAGCACAATATCTTATCTTAAAAAACATAAGCATCAGTAACGCCAATGCGATTGCTGGGTTTACTTATGGTTTCCCTGCTGTTACGCACTTTCTTGGTTACGTGCATGCGCTATCGCGTAAGTTACAGCAAAGCCACGGCATTCGTTTAGACGATGTTGGCATCATGTGTCATCAGCATCAAGTTCATGCTTATCGAGAAAATCAATACGAGCCTTACTCCTTTGCATTGACTCGAAATCCACTAACGAAAGAAGGAAAGACAGCGCCAATCAATGAAGAAGGGCGTATGCACTTAACTGTCTCTTTAGTGATTAAAGCAAGCGGTATCAATATTGTCAGTGAGCAAATACGGGATGAACAATGTGCGGCGATCAAAGCGTTGGCCGAAAGGCATAAGTTAGCGGGCGGGCGTATTACTTCTATCGACAGTTGCGAACTGGCTAAGAGTGATTGTCACAAAGCGATCTTGCGTCGTCTATTACCCGGTTTTGTGCTGCGTGAGCGTTCAGACTTACTGGTAGAGAAAAATGAACAAAGTGGTAGTTCGTTAGGGAACTGGTTGGACTTTTCAGCCCTTAAATTTGCAGCGACAGACGAGCCATTAAGTAACTCGGACGAAAGCGGTAAAGTGAAATGGGAAAAAGTAGCAAAGCCCAAAGGTTACCTAGTGCCAATTCAAATTGGCTACAAGCAAATAGCACCAACCTACTCAGCAGGAGAAGTCGCTAATGTACGCGACAACCAAACACCAGTGAGCTTTGTTGAGCCGGTGCACAGCATTGGTGAGTGGGTTGGAGCGCCGAGTAAGCTCGAATCTCTACAAGACATAATGTGGCAATACCATTACCACGCTCCGTTTTATGTATGTCGGACTCAAGATATTGCAGAGGGCGACACAATGGCTGATGAAGAATTAGATTTCGATTTTTAAGGAAAATAACAATGACAAAATTAACCACCCCTTCCGTATTGGCTTTTGAATCTAAACTTGCGTGTTCAGATGCCGTTATGTTTTCTGGTAACTGGCAAGATCGCGCTGAAAAAAGTGGCTGGACTGCAATTCAGGTAACAGAAAAATCCGTACGTGGCACCATTTCAAACCGCTTGAAAGGGGCGAAAGCCAGTAAAATCGATGCTGAAGTAGAAAAAGCAAACCTACAAACTGTCGATAACGCCGCGTTACCATTTGATGCCGACACACTGAAAGTCATTTTCACATTGCGTGTATTAGGCGACTTAGCTGTGCCATCAACCTGTAATAACCCTGAATATCAGTCTGCTTTAGCGGATAAGATCTCTAGTTATGTTCAAGCAAATGGTTTTAAAGAACTGGCGAAGCGTTACGCTACCAACTTAGCGAATGGGCGTTTCTTGTGGCGTAACCGTGTAGGTGCAGAGCAAATTGAAGTGCGTATCAGCCATGGTGAACAGCAGTGGACATTCGATGCACAAGATCTTTGCTTGAAATCTTTTGAGCATAATAACGATAAATTAGATCAAATATCATCTGTTATTCAGCTCGGACTTTTAGGTGAAAAAGCAACACTGTTGACAGTTGAAGCCTATGTTCAACTTGGTGAAGCGCAAACTGTTTTTCCATCACAAGAATTGGTAATGAACTCTGGCGATAAGAAGAGTAAGTTCCTTTATCAGCTTGGCGGCCAAGCAGCCATGCATTCTCAAAAAATTGGTAATGCTTTGCGCACTATTGATACTTGGTACCCACAAAGTGACGAGTTTGGCCCAATTGCCATTGAACCGTATGGCAGTGTGACCAATCGTGGGGTTGCTTATCGTAAACCTAAAGACAAAACGGACTTCTATAACATTCTTGATAGCTGGATGCTGAAAGATAAAACCCCAGATCTTAATGAGCAACATTACCTAATGGCGATGTTGGTTCGCGGTGGCGTATTCGGAGAGTAACTATGGATTACTATCTTGATATTCAAGTAGAGCCGGATCTCGAAATTACGGCGCCTGCGTTGTTGAATAATCTATTTGCTAAGTTTCATCGCGTAATGGCTCAAACTTGCAAAGGGCAGGTTGCAGTAAGCTTTCCCAAGTATGGTCGAGTGCTAGGTGATGTACTGCGTTTACATGGATCTAAGCCTGCTATTGAGTTAGTTATGGATCAACCTTGGCTAAAAGGGTTGAGAGATTACACTCAAGTTGGCGATGTGTTGCCCGTTCCATCCGATCTAATCGGTTATCGCACCGTTTCTCGGGTGCAAAAGAAAAGCCCACAAAATTTGCGCAAGCGATCCATTGCAAAAGGTTGGTTAACAGAGGAAGAAGCAAGACACCAAATTCCTGATACTAAACAATCACAGTTGGATTTACCGTATTTGCAATTGCAAAGTCTTTCAAATAAAAATGTACTGCGTATTTATGTGAAGCATGGTGATATCACCCAACAAGCCGTAAGCGGTGAATACTCTAGCTACGGTTTTAGTTCACAAGCAACTGTTCCCTGGTTCTAGCTTTTTGACCCTATTTTTTCTTCTGTCCATAACTCATTGATTTTTAAATGGTGATTAGGGTAGTTAAAAAATAGGGTTTTTCTCGTTTATTTCCCCCAAGCTCTTTAACAATCAAGCCTTCAGCGATAAAATTAACACTTCACTGCCGAACAGGCAGCTTAGAAAGCATATCAAGCCGCGCACCATTGAGGTTTACACTTCACTGCCGAACAGGCAGCTTAGAAAACAACAGTTAAATTACTACCGCATATCAAGCCCTTCACTGCCGAACAGGCAGCTTAGAAATTGATAGGCATCGATACCCCATGCACGAGTAACTTCACTGCCGAACAGGCAGCTTAGAAAGAGAGTTTGTACCATTTAACTACATTGACCATCTTCACTGCCGAACAGGCAGCTTAGAAAAAAACCGCAAGGTGTACGATTCAATGGTTTTCCTTCACTGCCGAACAGGCAGCTTAGAAACGTAATGGTTGAATTCGCACCGCTATAATTCACTTCACTGCCGAACAGGCAGCTTAGAAAGAACACATCCGCAGCGGCTAACCGTTGTTTACCTTCACTGCCGAACAGGCAGCTTAGAAATGATAACTTTTTAAATTCACCCGTAATAGTTGCTTCACTGCCGAACAGGCAGCTTAGAAATATCGCAAATTATACCCGTAGTATAACGTCATCTTCACTGCCGAACAGGCAGCTTAGAAATGTCATGACGGGTTTAGTTTCATCGGGTAACGCTTCACTGCCGAACAGGCAGCTTAGAAAGTGAGGAAGCTTTAATTACTCGCCGAGCTAAGCTTCACTGCCGAACAGGCAGCTTAGAAACATCGCATCAGCACATTGCTTGATAATGTCGGCTTCACTGCCGAACAGGCAGCTTAGAAATTAATCCTTACGATGTCTATACATTTGATGCCCTTCACTGCCGAACAGGCAGCTTAGAAAGATAGGCGCGTTATTTGCCGAAGCGGGTATCCCTTCACTGCCGAACAGGCAGCTTAGAAAATCGCGCTTGAAGGGTGGTATCCGTTAGTGCACTTCACTGCCGAACAGGCAGCTTAGAAAGAAGCGTATAAAAATTTAGCGGATATATTCGCCTTCACTGCCGAACAGGCAGCTTAGAAACATTGCCTGAATATCATCAGGTATTACACCGACTTCACTGCCGAACAGGCAGCTTAGAAATGTCATGACGGGTTTAGTTTCATCGGGTAACGCTTCACTGCCGAACAGGCAGCTTAGAAATCGATATCAAAACCTAAATCAGCACCAAGCTTCTTCACTGCCGAACAGGCAGCTTAGAAATCTGACGAGAATCGACCAAAGACGGGTAATGTCTTCACTGCCGAACAGGCAGCTTAGAAAACCAGTTAAATCGGTAATATCTGGGCCACCCACTTCACTGCCGAACAGGCAGCTTAGAAATGAGAGCCATTATTTAAGGGATGCATTACACGCTTCACTGCCGAACAGGCAGCTTAGAAAACGCGCTTAGAGAATGGAATAAGATTAAGTACCTTCACTGCCGAACAGGCAGCTTAGAAATGACACCACGTTGGGACGTGACTGCTGAAGATCTTCACTGCCGAACAGGCAGCTTAGAAAACGGAGTTGATGATGCTGCGTGCAGACCTGCGCTTCACTGCCGAACAGGCAGCTTAGAAATCAGCAGTGCACCTAACAGAATTAAACTAGCTCTTCACTGCCGAACAGGCAGCTTAGAAATGACGTTTGCTGAACCTGTACCGAAGCGTGAACTTCACTGCCGAACAGGCAGCTTAGAAATGAAACACTCATAGAACGAACCATTGTTACGTCTTCACTGCCGAACAGGCAGCTTAGAAATGAGCCACGACGCATTGCATCATAGACCACATCTTCACTGCCGAACAGGCAGCTTAGAAAGTTGGTAATTCCACTGACTGACACTGCGGTGTCTTCACTGCCGAACAGGCAGCTTAGAAAACAGCCGAACGGCGTGATTCAAACGTCTGGTTCTTCACTGCCGAACAGGCAGCTTAGAAAACCCTGCTAAAACGCAAGAGTGGTACGACAGACTTCACTGCCGAACAGGCAGCTTAGAAAAAGAAGAAATGAGCGCGTTTAGTGGTGAGGTTCTTCACTGCCGAACAGGCAGCTTAGAAAATACGCAAGGCTAACCCGTCAGCGGGTGCAACCTTCACTGCCGAACAGGCAGCTTAGAAATAAATCAACATTCATACACGGAATTAAGTTCACTTCACTGCCGAACAGGCAGCTTAGAAATGTATCAATCCACATGCAATTGTACAAATGTACTTCACTGCCGAACAGGCAGCTTAGAAATAGAACTAACCGTGGCAATGTATCATGAGATCCTTCACTGCCGAACAGGCAGCTTAGAAAAGCCACAGTAAGCGATGTTGCAGCCGCAATTGCTTCACTGCCGAACAGGCAGCTTAGAAATCATCGATAACTGTACCTGAGAAGTTTGAGTCCTTCACTGCCGAACAGGCAGCTTAGAAAACGCGAATCGTACCGTTGTTTGAAACAAGATACTTCACTGCCGAACAGGCAGCTTAGAAAAAGATATCGACGTTCGTAACGCGTAACTCCGACTTCACTGCCGAACAGGCAGCTTAGAAAAAAGAACGATTTATTAAACGGACAGATAACGACTTCACTGCCGAACAGGCAGCTTAGAAATAGATGCACGATACGTATTGTCAGCTTCGACACTTCACTGCCGAACAGGCAGCTTAGAAATAAACGATTCGCCCACGCAGCGCAACGGCGGTCTTCACTGCCGAACAGGCAGCTTAGAAAATAATCTCATCTTTAACTGGCACTACCGTATTCTTCACTGCCGAACAGGCAGCTTAGAAATTAGAACTGAGTTTGTAGGTTGTAGGGCTTTCCTTCACTGCCGAACAGGCAGCTTAGAAATTTGAATTGGGCTGATAGAGGAAACGCGTACGCTTCACTGCCGAACAGGCAGCTTAGAAAATTGCCGGAAACAGTAGCCATTGCAGATAAATCTTCACTGCCGAACAGGCAGCTTAGAAAATGCTCAGTAAACGACTTTTTAAACACGCGACCTTCACTGCCGAACAGGCAGCTTAGAAAATGCACTGAGAATTTCCGCCATTGAGAATATTCTTCACTGCCGAACAGGCAGCTTAGAAAAGGATAACTTGGAGCGCCATTATTATTGCTCTCTTCACTGCCGAACAGGCAGCTTAGAAAAATTTGGAATTTGCGCAGAGTGGATTTCGGCCCTTCACTGCCGAACAGGCAGCTTAGAAAAGTTAGGAAGGCTGAACGTAGTCGAACCATCGCTTCACTGCCGAACAGGCAGCTTAGAAAACGATTTCTTTTAATAGCTCTGCAACACTGTCCTTCACTGCCGAACAGGCAGCTTAGAAAGTATTCACCACAGCTAAAATGACGAAACTTAACTTCACTGCCGAACAGGCAGCTTAGAAAGACCAATCGCTAGAATACAAAGTGACAATAACCTTCACTGCCGAACAGGCAGCTTAGAAATCTGACGGCGCACAAAGGATGAGAGTTAGAGACTTCACTGCCGAACAGGCAGCTTAGAAAACAAGCAAACAAAGGCTCAGAAAGAGTTTGATCTTCACTGCCGAACAGGCAGCTTAGAAAAAAAATACCAGCATCAGAAGAGCTACCAGAGACTTCACTGCCGAACAGGCAGCTTAGAAATTTATGCTGCTTGCGGGCGTCCTGAGTATCTTCTTCACTGCCGAACAGGCAGCTTAGAAATAATATTCCATTCAGCATTCTTGTTCCATCCGCTTCACTGCCGAACAGGCAGCTTAGAAAAGTCTCTGGATTAATTCGAGAATCCCGAAAACCTTCACTGCCGAACAGGCAGCTTAGAAAAGTACGCCCGAACTTAATCGGACGTTTACCAGCTTCACTGCCGAACAGGCAGCTTAGAAAAGGGATGCTACTTCACCGTAGATGTTATCTAGCTTCACTGCCGAACAGGCAGCTTAGAAATTTGCGTTAGTTGGTAATGAGTATCGCGTCACCTTCACTGCCGAACAGGCAGCTTAGAAATGCAAGCGGCTGTAAATTTTTTGCAGGTTACCCTTCACTGCCGAACAGGCAGCTTAGAAACAAACATCATCACGATAACCATAACGAACACGCTTCACTGCCGAACAGGCAGCTTAGAAAATTTCCTGCTGAGTAAGAGAAACATCCTTAAACTTCACTGCCGAACAGGCAGCTTAGAAAAAACTCAGGACGACGAGGCGTAACAAATACAACTTCACTGCCGAACAGGCAGCTTAGAAATTAGCGCTGTATCTGTGTTCGCATCGAATAGGCTTCACTGCCGAACAGGCAGCTTAGAAAACGGCAAGCAGCAAAAGTGATCTGCTCCAGTCAGACTGGACACCGCATTAAGCGACATATTGTTTTTCAAAGTTAACTGGGCTTAGATACCCAAGAGCACTGTGCCTTCTTGTTCGATTATAATCAACTTCGATATATTCAAAAAGTGCTTGGCGCATCTCTTCTCGCGTCATTATCGGCTCGTATTGGATGACTTCTACTTTCATTGAGTGGAAAAAGCTTTCAACACAGGCGTTATCCCAGCAATTTCCCTTCCTAC
>NZ_JAKJSY010000035.1:0-43647 GCF_050337445.1 Vibrio minamisatsumaniensis
AATAAATACATTGTAAATAACAGTCCATTCTCTTTTATTTGTGGCTATCAGAATTATGATGAACTGATCAACCAACATCCGTTCTTTTCCCGCAGTGCTAAATTATTTCCTTTTCCAAACCGTTTAAACTTAGGTCGCTACAGTTTCGACAACCAAAACCATCAACTCCCAGCTAACTTTCCTTGGTCTGATCACGCCGTACATGGCCTTCTCTATAACCAACCTTTTTCAATCACAAACAGCGTAGCCAATGATCAGTCAGCCAGTGTGACGCTTGAATATCAAACGTCGTCTTTACATCCAGGTTTTCCGTTTGCTTTTAACCTTGAAACTACCTTCACCATCGACTCAGCGGGTAAGCTCTCTTGCTCAACAACCGTCTCTAATTGTGGTGATTATGCCTTCCCATTCGGTGATGCTTGGCACCATTACTTCTCGCTCGGCAATGACCTAGAACAGTGTGAACTAACCATGTCGCCTTGCGTTGAGGTCGTACACGAGAACGACCTACCCAATGGTGAAAAGCGTACTTTTGATCGTTCGTATCTGAATGACGGCCTGATTAATCAAAGCCTAAATCACTGCTTTGAATTTGAAGCGACTGCGACTAACCAACTAACTTTGACACGCTCAGATTCATCTGCCGCAATTCACTATCAACAAGACGCGAGTTACCCATTTGTTCAGCTCTACACTCCAACAAGTGAACAAAGTATTGCGATAGAGCCCATGACTTGCCCTGCCGATGCATTCAATAACCAGATTGGCTTATTAACGCTTAGCCCGAACCAGTCTCAAACCTTCACTTGGCAATGCCAAGCCACCTATCAACCAAAATAACCAAACGAAAGAGCAATAAAGGGCGCATAAAGCGCCCTTCTCTTTGTTAACCTAAAACCACTTCTACCGTGTGCTCACCCGATGTAAATACCGGTGCTTTGTTGCCTGAAATCAGGTCACCATTGACCTTCATCTCAACCACGCCCTTACATACGTTATTCGGGTTAGTGACATGAATATGATACGTCGCACCACGGAACTGACGACGGACCTTAAACTCAGGCCACTCAGCCGGAATACAAGGGTCCACCAGCAAGCCATCAACTTCAGGTCGAACACCCAGAATCCACTGAGTACCTGCAACGTATGTCCAAGATGAAGTACCCGACAGCCATGCATTACGACCTAGGCCGAACTGTTTATGTTCGTCGCCCAAGATGTTTTGTGGGTAGCAGTATGGCTCCGATTCGAAGGTATCAATATCGTCGTTCTTCGAAGCCGGGTTAATTTGACGGTAGTACTCGTAAGCACGCTCGCCATTGCCCATTTTCGCTTCTGCAATCATCACCCATGGGTTTGAGTGAAGGAAAATACCGCCGTTTTCTTTCGCACCCGGTGGGTATGTCGAAACACCACCAAGTTGTGGATCAAAACCGTTGTAGCCAGGAGTTGAAAGCTTGATACCATTGGTCGTGTTCAGCTTGTTGTAAACCGAATCTAGTGCTTGCGTCGCACGTTCTTGAGTCGCGAAACCAGAGATCACAGGCCAGCTTTGACCGTTAGTGTAGATCTGTCCCTGTTCATTCTTATGAGAGCCAATCGGCATGCCTTGCTCATCAAAGTAACGCACAAACCATTCGCCATCCCAACCGCACTCATTCACTGTGCTCTGCATTTGTTGGTATTGCTCTTTGAACTGAGCTGTTAGTTGTTCCTCACCGCGTAGCTCACAAAGGTCCAACATATCAAGCAGGGCTTTACCGTACATGTTAGCTACCATCATCGACTCAGCACCTGTTGGCAGGTTCACCGTGTCATTCCAGTCTGCAAAACCTAATAATGGTAGACCGTGCTCACCCGTATTGGTGTAAGTAAATTCGATGGCGCGACACAAGTGATCCCACACGCTGCCTGTTTCCACAGGGTTGCCCGCTTTGTCTTTTTGGTAGAACGGAATATCTTTGTTCAAGAAGTCAGCATTGCCTGTCTCTTTCACATATTGAGTGACTGCGTAGATGATCCACAGATGATCGTCACCGTAGTAATCCGGGCGATCTTCTTCTTCACGAGAGTCACCAGCGTTCGCTTCCATGGTCGATGGGAAGAACTGGTGCATCGCAGAACCATTGGTGTTTTGCACAGACAGTAGACGCTCAATGAACTCACGCGCCTCTTCTGGCATATGAGTAATAACGCCCAATGTATCTTGTGAAGAATCACGGAAACCGATGCCGCGTGCGCCATAGCCAAGCTGATAAAGAGACAGGTAACGAGACCAGTTTTTGGTCGTGTGGCATTGACGTGGGTTGTGTACGTTAAGCATCGAGTTCATAGCTGGATCTGGCGTTTCAACCTGAACCGCTTGTAGGTAAGAATCCCAGTGCTCAACCAGTTCAGCGAATGCCGAATCAACGACTTGGTGGTCACGGTATTTAGCCAGTAAAGGTTGCGCTGCATCTAGGCTCTCTTCTTGCGCAATTTGTACAACCGTACGTTCAGTCTGCTCTGGAGATAACCACCCTAAACGCAGGTTCAGCGCACCGATGTTGTCACCACGCAGACACTCGGTATTACCAAGTTCGTCGTTTTCTAACGCTTGTGGTGCAGCCCATGTACCGTAACCAAACTGACCAAGGAATGACTGGCGATCACCGTCAAAAGACGTCGCAGGGCGATCCGTTGTCATCAGGTTTACTGCATAGTCACGCTTCATGAAGGCATACTGCTCAAGCACGGTGTGACCCGACTCTTGCTGGTGTGCTTTCAGTGTCATGGTTTGTGGAACCCAATCCGCATTCAATAGTTGCTTAAGTGCATCGAAGTGCGTGAATTCGTAAACAGGCACCACATCAACGTGCAATGCTTCATCTGAAATGTTGGTGACTTTGATGTCTTGCAGCAGTACTTGGTCAGCTTTTGGTACAAAGAAAGTCGCTTCACAACGCACACCAAAGGCTTCTGCAATGATGGTGGTGTAAGACAAACCGGTGTGGTTTTCAAACTTATCCAACGGCTTCAGAGTGGGTGTGTAGAACGGTGAGAATATTTCTACGTTGCCCGCTTCATCACGTACCTTGAGGTACATTGTCGAACCTTTGAAATCTGAGTTTGGCAGTTGAGCAATGTACTTGGTGATACGGTTGAGCGCAGGATCGCCCTTACACAACAACACGCCACCGTTGCTATCGACAATGCCACCGAAATCTAATGTGCCGACATAGTTACACCATTTGATCGGTGTACACGGTGTGGTTGCTACGTATTCTTTGTTTTTATCGTCAAAATATCCGAATTTCATCATCACTATCCCTAGCCCCTCCCAAATCAGGAGGAGCCAAAACAATTTGTCGTAAGTTGGTTGGTGTCAGCTCAATGGCTGACTTAAATTGACTGGCTAGCTCGTAATTGACTAGCTCGCTAGCGAGTTCTCACTCAGTGCGTCAAACAGGTGGAAAGCATCCAAGTCCAAGTAAAGTGTCAGCTCTTTCACATCCACTTCAGCGGCTTGGGTTTCAACCATCAGCGGTTGACCACCAATTTCTGTTTTCAGAAGAATGCTCGCGCCTAGTAATTCCTTGTCTTTGATTTTCACAGGGAATGGCAGCACGCGGTCGTGGTCAACTTGCTCGGCACGTAGGTGGATGTCTGTTGGACGAACACCAAAATGCAGCGCTAGGTTCTTAGACGCCAGAGACTTAAAGCGCTCAGGCAGTGGGATATGAACATCGCCAATTTCAACGAAGTACTCGCCTTCTTTTTCAATCAGTTTGGCTTCCAACATGTTCATTGACGGGTTACCAATGAATTGCGCGACAAACTTGTTTGCAGGACGTTGGAACACCTCGGTTGGTGTACCAACTTGAGCAACATAACCGTCTTTCAGGATCACGATGCGATCCGCCAGTGTCATCGCTTCGATCTGATCGTGGGTTACGTAGATCGTAGTGGTTTTAAGCTCGCGGTGTAGGTGTTTGATCTCTTCACGCATCACGCCACGAAGTTTTGCATCTAGGTTAGATAACGGCTCATCAAACAAGAACACTTTCGGAGTACGAACCATTGCACGGCCCATTGCTACACGCTGACGCTGACCACCAGAAAGCTCTTTTGGCTTACGGTTCAGTAGTGGATCAAGCTCTAGCATTTTCGCTGCTTTTAGCACTTCTACGTCGATTTCTGCTTTTGGCATGCCCTTCAGTTTTAGCGCAAAGGCGATGTTCTCGTAAACGGTCATGTGCGGGTACAGTGCGTAGCTTTGGAATACCATCGCCAGGTCACGGTCTTTCGCGTCGACTTTATTCATCAACTTGCCGCCAACCACGATGTCACCAGAACTGATGCTTTCAAGGCCAGCCAGCATGCGTAGCGTTGTCGATTTACCACAGCCAGATGGGCCAAGGAAAACCACGAACTCACCGTCTTCAACCGTGAAATCAAACTCTTTGACGACTTCAACATCACCGAATGATTTTTTGATGTTCTTAAATTCTACTTTAGCCATTATCTGTTCTCCTCAGCGCGCTCTAGCAGCATATTTCGGTACGCAATTGCGCTCTGTTTCAATGTTCTTTCCTGGGTGGTGTAGTCAACATGGACGATGCCAAAACGCTGGCAGTAGCCAAATGCCCACTCAAAGTTATCCATCAGGCTCCAAGCGAAGTAACCGTCGACTTTCACGCCCGCTTCAACCGCGTTATGAACCGCTTCGATATGACCTTGGAAATAACGAACTCGTTGCTCGTCCATCACTTGTCCATTAACGCGCTCGTCGTTGCCTGCAGCACCGTTCTCTGTGATGTAGATAGGTGGCATATTTTCGTAGCGAGCATCCAGTCTTACCAATAAATCGGTTAAACCTTGTGGGTTGATTTCCCAGCCAATGTAAGTGTGTTCAGCATCGGTTTGTTTCACCGATTCAATGTCGCCGTTCTCATTAAAGCGAGCGACATTGCGTGTGTAGTAGTTGATACCGATGTAATCAACAGGAGCACTGATGATGTCTAAGTCACCTTCAAGGATCATAGGCATGTTCATCGCTTGGCGTTCAACCACCAGCTGTGGGTACTCGCCTTTCAGTACAGGGTCGATGAACCAGTGGTAGTTCTCCGCTTCGCAGTAGTCTGCTGCCGCTTGGTCTTGTGGCGTCAGCGGGTAAGCTGGCGTCGCGTTAAATACCACACCATGCTTAGCATGAGGTGCATTCTTGCGAAGGATCGGCATTGCCAAACCGTGTGCCAGCATTAGGTGGTGAGACGCTAGGTAGCCCTCTTTTTCGCCCTTGATACCTGGCGCGTGTTCGCCCCAGCGGTAGCCTAGGAATGCAGAAACAAATGGTTCATTGAGCGTGGTGTACACATCGATGTTGTCACCAAAATATTTACTCACCACTTCTGCGTATTCTGCGAATTTGTAAGACGTTTCGCGGTTTAGCCAGCCGCCTTTATCTTCAAGGTATTGCGGCAGATCCCAGTGATACAGCGTCACATACACCTTCATTCCACGAGCATGACACTCATCGATGATCTGGCCGTAAAACTCTAGGCCTTGCTGATTCACCACACCGTCTTGCGGCAAGATGCGTGGCCATGCAATAGAGAGACGGTAAGCATCAACGCCTAAGCCTTGAATCATCTCAATATCTTGTTGCCATAAGTGGTAGTGGTCACACGCCACATCACCATTGTCGCCGTTATCGACCTTGCCCGGCTTCTTGCAAAAAGTGTCCCAGATAGACGGTGTACGACCGCCCTCTTCAACGCCGCCTTCAATTTGGTATGAAGATGTCGCGACACCGAATACAAATTCCTTACTGCGTAACTTTGAATCACTTGGAAGTTGATATTTATTCATTGTTATAACCCTTAAACCTAACCTTTGACTGCGCCGGACGTTAAACCACTGATCATCTGTTTCGATGCGAACAGATAAGTAATAACGAGTGGTAAAATTGAAATTGTGGTACCTAGCATTACCGCGCCCCATGGCGTATTCGGAATACCTTGAACGCTTCGTAGCGCCTGTGTAATTACGTAATTATCTGGATTATTGAGAACCACAAGTGGCTGCATGAACATGTTCCAGAAGAAGACGAACTGAACAATAGCAAGCGTTGCTAATGCTGGTTTCATCAGTGGCAATACCACGCTCCAATACGTTCTGAATTCACCTGCGCCATCCAGTTTCGCTGCTTCTAATAGCTCTTTAGGAATCGATGCAATCACGTGCTGACGCATCAAAAAGATACCAAATGGCGTGGTTGTGAACGGTAGCCATACCGCCATGTGGTTATCCAACAAGCCTAAGAATTTCACGATCATGAAGTAAGGGATCAAGCTAAGCACTGGCGGAATCGCCATTGAACCAACCAGCATGCCAAACAACACGTTCTTACCGCGGAACTTAAACACAGCAAACGCGTAGCCACCCATGCTACAAAATAGCAGTGAGATAGTAGTGCCTAAAAAAGCCACGTAAATCGAGTTAAACATCGCTTTCCAAAACGGCATGATTTCTAGCAGTTTTGCGTAATTCACCATTAGGCTGTCGCCAATCGCAAAGCTGATACCCGAACCGAAGATCTCCGAGCGGTCACGTGTTGAAAGCAGTGCTGACCATACAAACGGGAACACCGTAATGATTGCGGAAACAATCAGTAATATGCCGAGCATGACCATCAAGATCTTAGTCATGATGTACATGGTGCGTTCGCTTGGCATCAGTCCACTTAGTGGTGAGGTATTTGTCTTAATTGATGTCGACATCTTAATGTTCCCCTAAGCCTTTCTTACCGAAGAGTAAAAATTGAACCAATGTACAAGTCGCGATGAGTGCAAACAGTAACCATGAGATAGCAGATGCTGTACCCATTTCTAGCCATTCCCAACCCACTTTGTAGAGGTACATAGAGATAGTTAAACCAGATTGACCCGTACCACCTGTACCACGCGTTAGAACGAACGGTTCTTCAAACATTTGCAGGTTACCGATGATGGTCATGGTAATTGCAAAGAAGATGAATGGACGAATCATTGGTAGTGAAATGTTCCAGAAGCGGCGGAAAGCATTGGCACCATCCATACGTGCAGCTTCTAAAATGTCTTTAGGAATCGTCATTAAACCTGTGGTGTAAAGGACGATGTTAAAACCGGTGTATTTCCAGAAAACCATGATCGCGATAGACGGCTTCACCATAGTGGCATCATCTAACCAGCGAATTGGTTGAAAATCGTTAACCCAAGCAAAAGCCCAACCAAACAGTGTGCTGTCAGCTAATGCCATTAGCGCTTGATTAATGACACCTGAGTTAGGAGAGTACATATTGAAGAAAATCAGTGACGCTGCGACCGTTGACGTGATAAACGGAAGAAAGTACGCCGATGTGAGCCAGTGACGCATACGGTCACCCATAGAAACCAACATGTAAGCGACTGGAATAGCGACTAAATGCTGAGCAACACCGGAAGTGATAGCTAGCCAAAACGTGTTCTTCAATGAACGCCATAGCCACGGGTCAGTCAAGGCAATGTGATAGTTCTCAAAACCCACGAACTGCATTGCATCCATACCCTTTACAGGGTTCCATTCATGGAACGAAAGATAAACCGAGAACAACAGCGGGAAGATCCCAAATACAGAAAAAATGATCAGAAACGGCAGAAGGAATCCATACGGTGTAAGCGCTTTCAAATTTAGACGAGAAAAAAGGCTTTTGTCCGCAGGTTCTATAGTTGTGCTCGCTGTATGATTCATAGTAACGACCTCTTAAAAAGGAAGCGCGTTATCCACGCTTCCTCACTTACTTAAAGTAAAACAAATTAAAGATTACGCGTGCGACGCTTGATTAGACGCTCAGCCTCTTTAAGCGCAGTCTTGATGTCTTTACCTTCATCAAGTACTTCCATCAATGCATTATCTAAAATGATAGAACGAGCAACATGGTCGCCTTGAGCTGGAGATACTGGCTTGATGTTCCTTGCTACTTCAGCAAAGAGAAGACGTGCTTTCTGTCCGCCCAAGAACGCCATGTTTTCTTGGAAAAGCTTATCGTTATAGGTAGTTACGTTAGAAGGGAAAGCCGCGATAGTCTCAAAGGCACGCAACTGAACATCACGATCAGTCGTCATGTATTTGATAAGAGCCCAAGCTTCATCTGGGTTGTCTGATTGAGTCGGAATAGAAAGGAATGATCCCCCCCAGCTTCCGTAAATCCCATCTGGAAGGTTAGAGACAGCCCATTTACCCGCAGTATCAGGAGCCATCCAGTTTTGAAGGTGGCCCAATAGCCATGCGCCAGATAGTTGAGTCGCTAACGTACCGTTGCGGAAGCCTTCGTACCATTCGTTAGACCAAGCCAGAATACGGCCATCTAAGCCTTTATCACGAATCTCTTTTGCTACTTCAAAAGCATGAACAAAGCGCTCTGATGTCACCACTGGGTTGCCATCTTTGTCAAAATAAAGGCCTTCACCATCAGGCACAGTCGTGAAGATAATGGCTTGTGCTACGTCTGCCGCTGAAGCGATCAGTTGTACGTTTTGTTTTTTCAGTTTTTCACCCGCCGCGATATATGAATCCCAATCTTTAATGGCTTCATTCACATCAATGCCCGCTTTTTCAAAGACATCGGTGCGGTAATACATAACACCAGGACCAAGGTCGACAGGTATACCATACATGTCACCATCAGCACCTTTGCCTTGGGCCCATGCATAAGGTGCAAATAGCTCTTCGTACTTATCGGCACCATATTTTTCAGATAAATTTACTAGGCCACCAGAGCCAACGAATGGACCAATCTTCTCAACGTCCACAACAATCACATCACCAGCACCAGAGCCTGTAGCCAAGTTGGTAGTTAGCTTGGTGTGGTGGTCACCATGGTTGTTCATAAGATAATCAACTTTAATCCCTGTTTCCTTTTCGAAATCAGGCAGTAACACCTTCAGGCTGCTATCGAAGTCAGGGAAACCATCGAAACGAATCTCTTTGTCAGCCGCATTAACAGCTGTTGTACCTAATCCTAAAGCAACCGCGCATGAAAGCGCTAAGGTCTTAAATTTCATGTTCTATCCTTAATGTTTTTATAGGGTAACGAGTAAATCCGATACCGAGTTTCTAGTGACTAACGTCGGCAGCAATTTAAAGTTCACGTCATGTTTGATTTTTTTTAGCTTCTGTAGAGTGAGCTGTACTGCTTCAACGCTCATCTCTTCAATAGGGAAATTAATGGTGGTCAAACTAGGGGTCAGATAACGCGCAAAGATGGTGTTATCGAAGCCCACCAGTGATACATCTTTCGGAACTGACAGTCCCTCTTGATGCAGCACCTCAAAGGCACCGAATGCCATGTGATCATTCGAAGCAAATACTGCTGTAAAATGACACTTACGATTCATCAGCTTTTTCATAGCGCTGATGCCCGTCTCTTCAGTAAAGCCCGCTTCCGAGACTAAGGCTTCATCGTATGGCACACCCGCTTCTTCCAAGGCCTTTCGATACCCCTGCAAACGCCCCCTAGCATCTGCTTTATCTAAAGGCCCGGTAATACACGCGATATCTGTATGTCCCTTTTGCAAAAGATATTGAGTAGCGAGTAGCCCCCCGACTTCGTTATCAATATCAATGCAACTCAGCGCCATTTCAGGGATGAAGCGGTTAATTAAAACCACTGGGGT
The DNA here is from genome assembly GCF_050337445.1 of Vibrio minamisatsumaniensis. Taxonomy (NCBI): domain Bacteria; kingdom Pseudomonadati; phylum Pseudomonadota; class Gammaproteobacteria; order Vibrionales; family Vibrionaceae; genus Vibrio; species Vibrio minamisatsumaniensis. The sequence continues at coordinate 9,675 of NZ_JAKJSY010000035.1, forward strand.
CCCCTGTTGTTCTAACTCAATTAAATAATCATCACTGAGCAGTTGAGTGTGAAGAATCAAAGCATCAACACGACGCCCCAACAGAAACTCCACAGATTCTCGCTGCCCTTGTTCGGTGTTCGAACCCGCCGTAACAACAGCGTGGTAACCAAAGCGACGTAGGTTTTCTTCTATGCAATGCAAGATGCCTGAATAGAAAGAACCGCCCAGTTCTGGAACAACCACACCAACACTTCCGGTACGACTTGAAGCCAAAGCTTGAGCGATAGAGTTCGGGCGATAACCCAGCTCTTTGATCGCTTTTTCAACCTTTAACTTCTTGTCATGACTCACTCTGCTAGTGCCATTAATAACCCTAGACACTGTCGCCTGAGACACACCTGCATATTCTGATACGTGTTTAATTGTCGCCACTCGAACCTCGATACTTCATTAGCTTGTAACCGCTTACAAAACGATTATTAAGAAATTACGTTTTAGTTGGAGTGAGTGTCATCACACTAAAGTTGGAGGTAAAAAGGACTGTTGTGGAAATTATGAAAGCGCTTACAGATTAACATCACTCCATGAAACTGTTTCATGAGATTATTGTTCATATTATCAAGATGGTACTCAGTTACTTGTTCGTCAGATCAAACAAGTCCATCCCAATCAATTTTTGAAAGTGTCATTTAATGATGAGTCCGCATCTGACGGCAATATACACGGAGAAGGTGGCCTTATTACTTCAATGGTCTTTCTAAATTGGAGGAGAACATTTCACGGTGATTTTTAGTTCAAAGTCTTTTCATCAGAAAAAACCAGATACGAAAACGCCCAGCGGAAGGCTGGGCGTGAAACCATGGAAGAAATTAACTAGCTCTAATCTTTATTATTAGATGATTCCGCCAACTTAAACTCTTGAGTTAATGAAAACTGCTGCTGCGACATGGATTCAAGCAGCTGACCATGAGATAACAACACCTGAGAGCGCTGAGAGTTATCTTCAGCTAATGTATGTATCTGGCTGATGTTTTGTGTAACTTGAGAAGCAACTACTTGGTGCTCCGTGGTCGCGGTCGCAATTTGATGGCTTCTTTGCTCAACCTCATTTAGCAAATCATAAACTGTTGATATAGAGAGTTTTACTTCGGTCGTTTGTTCAACACATTGAACCATTCCTGCCACACATTGATTAATTTGTTCCGCCGCTAGCTTAGAGCTGGTTTGCAATTGCTCTATCTTGTTGTGTATCTCTTGTGTAGAAGCATTAGTTTTTGCCGCCAACACTCGAACCTCATCGGCAACTACAGAGAAACCACGCCCTTGCTCTCCCGCTCGTGCCGCTTCAATTGCAGCATTCAATGCCAACAAATTAGTTTGCTCGGAGATCCCCGATATCACATCCAAAATGGAGCCAATGCTGGCACTTTCGCTTTCAAGTTTACCGATGGTCGCCGTTGATTCCGCCAACTTATATTCTAAACTGCCCATCAGATCGACGCTTCTATCCATAGTCTTTTGCCCATTTGCGGAGCTGGACACAGCTTCAGTCACGAGCGTTAACGTTTGATTAGCTGCCTGGGTAATTTCAGTTACAGAACACTCGATCTGCTCCATCGCTGTTGCAACCATCACGGTCTGATTGGTTTGGTCTTGCATTGCTTCACTCAATGAACGGTTTATACTTTGGTTCTCCAAAGACGCTTCTTTTAAGCGCGTCGACGATTGGCGCATATTCTCGATCATTTGAGTCAGGTGGCAGATCACTAAGTTGACCTTACCACTCACTGAGCCAAATTCATTGTTAGCTTGATACCGCACCATTACGCTCAAGTCTTTTTTGGCGACTTGGTCTAGTGCACTTTGCAGTAATTTACTTGGCTTGCGAATCCCTTTAGCGATGTTCAGCCCGATTAGCAGCGCAATAATAACCGACCCAATAGCAATGATGGCCTGCATCAACAGTGCTTGATGAGAGAAGTCCATCGACTCGTGATATAAACGTTTAGCCGTGTCTTCCGCGTACATAGAAAGCTCATCAAAATGGCTTAACTGCACATCAATGAGCTGTTCGACCTCCACTCTTTGCAGAGCAATGCTCTCATGTAACTTCACGGTTTTCATGTGCGTTGACACAGATCCTTGCGCTGAAAATACATGTGAAGCGAGCAATGATAAAGACTGTTTACTACGGCGCAACAAAGATGAGTCCAAATTGTCCAAGTCTGATACAGCCTGTTCGAATCGCTCTTTACGACTTTGTAGACGACGCTCGACCCCACGAACTTCCGATAACGTTTGCATTGAAAACGCCTCGTTGGCTTCTGCTGCAATCAAACTCAATTGCACCAATAAGGCTTCTACCGCCTTCTGTGTCCGCTCTGAATCCGCACTTGCGAGTTGATTCACCAAGGTGTTGTTAAGCTGTCCCACCACAGATTGAAATTGCGCTTGCCCCATCGAACCGAGATCTTTGCTAGCCAAATACTCAACGTAAAGTTCTAATACCAACTCTATCTTATCGATAGTTGACACGCCTGTTTGAGTAATATTGTTAAGTATGTCTTCCATTCGTGAGCCAGCCACGCTCTTGCCTTCGAACCAGCTCAATTGCTGCTGATATTGCTCGATGTTGTCCAAGACTGTTTGCCTCAGAGGCTCAAGTTCATCAATGTAATTAGCGGATAAATAGGGTGTAGTGCTGCGATTAATGTCCAAAAATCGAATCGTCAGCGTAGAAGATTGAAGCATTAGTGGGGTGGCTTGTTGGGTTATATTTTCGATTCGAGTCGTTATGTCTTTATTGCTAATGATATTTAACCATGCAGAACCCAGCATAATCACAATCAGTACAAAGAAACCTAAACATACTCGAGACACGATGGAAGAAAGTCTCATGATGAATCCTTGATTTAGTGGCGAAAAAAAGGGCACAAAGAATGTGCCCAAGAATGGAGTTATATAACGTGCCCTAATCAATCTGCCTTTAGGGCTAAAATGGACAGTATTTACTACTTTTCAACATATGTTCTTTGAAAATATGCCTAATTCAAAGAGCTGCTATTTCTAGCTTGTGATTACCACCATGCTTCAAACATTGCGCCGAACGACAATGTATCAACATTGGTTGTCTTCACTATGTTACCTTTCGTTTCTACATCACCCATCGTTGTGTAGAAACGAAGCATAGGACGGCTCCAAGGTAAGCCACCTAGAGAAACGTTTTGAGAAAGGGTCACTTTCCATGCTTTTTCTTCACCATCGTCATCGTAATCAACCATGCCGTAGCCAGCTTCTAACCATGTAGAGTGTGTGTCATTCCATTGGTATTGCGGGCGAACGATACCAGCATATTCCGTGTTCTCACGGTCTAGAACTGAGCCAGAGTTATCTTTGTACGACACTAAGTAATCAATAATAAATTGTTCAGATGCCGCGTAGCTACCCTCAACACTTGCATACAAAGTCTGGTAATCACCTTTAAGATCATATACCGATGAGTCTGCACCGTCACCGTACTTAACAACCAACTTGTTAGACTCACCCAAGCCTAATGTTGCACCTACTAGATATGCCGTTTCATCACTGACTTTTTGGCCTGGAGTCACGACAGGCTTCATTGAATCTGTCACTGGATCGTATACGTACTCAGTTGTCGTAGACGTATCCGCTTCGCTCGATGCAAAACCGTAGTTCGCGTAAAAATCCAGATTACCAATACCAGCGTCAATACTGTGCAGCTTCGCGGTCACTGCGTATCGACCATTGTCATTCACTAGACCGCCTTTCACTTGGCCTACAAAGCCCATATCTAGCTTTACGCCGCCGAAATCTAAGTTGTTAAAGCCTGCGCCTTAGCCATCGTGTGTCATCCAGAAGTAATCATTCAAACCTTGTTGCGGACGTTGATGGAAGTCACGACCAGCCCATATATAAAGTTCTGGTTGGCTTTCAAATACATTGGTTACACCTGCGTACATTTTTTTCATACTTAAGCCGCCGTCATCAGCCCATGCGTCAGCTTCCCAGTGGTCGGCCATGAATACGACGTTCCAAATCGCACCACTATCAGCTTGGAAAACTTTAGCTAGCTGGACTTCACCACCATTGGCTTCGTTACCCAAACGACCGACAGAACGACCTGTTGTACCAATGTCTACGTAACGCTCATCACCGCTCTTGTAGTGAGCGCCGTAGCGAGCATAGCCAGAGAACACGATTCCATCTGGAACCTTAGTGTCTGGAGTCAGAACCGCTTGTTGCTGATCGTTTACGTAATCAATCTCAACAACCTTTGATTCTAACTCTTGAATTCGTTTTTCTAGTGCTTCGATATTAGTATCTGCAGCAAAAGAAGATAGTGAAGCTAGCGACGCCGCCACTGCGACTGTTATTGGCAAAAGCTTAAATTTTTTCATTGTAATTCCCTATTATTTTTTTTGAGTTTTCATCGAACAGGGAAATATTAAGCAATGAAAGCGTTGAAAAGTTAGCCACTCTTCACACTGGTAAATCATCTTAAAACCCATGAAACATTTAGAAGGTTTACGGACAAAATTATCAAATAAAGATCAATAGCTTATACTAAAAATCGCGTAAATCAGCAGCTTGAAATCGCTTTCATTTCATCAATAATGGCGAGGGCTATCACGGAAAACCGTGTGTAAAAGAGAGAGGAGTATGGTGCAGTCTTGATTGGTTTTCATATATATGAAAACCTCAAAATCTAACATCGATTTTGAGGCTTTTTATTTCGAGTCAAATATCTATTTTAAATGATCTAAGACAGACATAGAGATTCAATCCCCATATTAAACAATGTGGACGCCTAAATATTAGTAGTGAGATCGATAGTTTTACTCAGCGGCATACCGGCACCATGGTCCACATTGGTATCGATGCGAATCATAATAGGCGCGCTACCTTCATGCTTGTGTTGTAACTCTGATACGCATTTATAAGAGGGGGCAGGAACCCGATGGTCATCGTGCTCCCTATTTTATAGACTGCAACCCTATAGCTTTATTTATAAAAACACGCCTCAAAGTCATAGCATTAAAAGTAGTGTGGAACCGGCGACGGTGTCGCCTGAGCGGCCTATGGCCGAAAACAAAGAGAGTCAACCTACTAGGTACTTTACATGAATCGTTATCCTATAGATCATGCATCCGAATAAGCCCATCAAACAATTCTTCAATGCCAGCGATAATTGGCTGAACTATCTCAATAAACATCGGGGAAACCCTCCGACAAGTCATCATTGAAAACGTCACCAAGATACTCGCTTTCTGTACCGCTGCTTTTGGCTCTAAAGAGTATCGATGCAGTCATGCTAACTGCACTCATCACAAATACATTCACCAAACGTATAAATCTCCCTTTTGCAGCTGTTGTGGCATTAAAGCGACGTCGTGGTGAAATGCTCCCTAAGGTCTACGATGACTTAGGCATCGCCCCTAAAGACTCACCTGAAATGCCAGGTTACGCCGCCATGCTGAAAGGGTATGTGAAGGTTGACCCGTTTGAGTGCATTCTTTGTGGGCACCATTTCTTCGTTTTAGGGCTGGAGAGGCGCTGTCGGAGCTGGTCAGTCAGGCACTCATTCTAACGTGAGTTAAGCTACGATTGTCCAGGTAAGGAAGCATAGATGGAGACAGCTACATCCCATGCGCGAGTAATAGACGCACAAGTATATCAACAGCTTGAAGCGATACTGGCTCAAAAAATAGAAACCGAACGCATTATCACTCAAGAGGCAAAGCACTGTTTGACCCAGAAAGGCTGTTTAGCCCCGGCGTTATTATCAATGACAATCCCAATTCCCACATCACAGACTTAAAGCCGCTACTCGCCAACGTATTGTTTTATATCGCGAGCTACAACGCCGCGCGCGACCGGTAATGAGATAGAAGCAAGCGAACTAGAGAAGACGTTTGAATACCAAGCCATGATACCTGCGCCGCGACAGGCCTGTGTGCCGAGCGTGGTCCAGTAGAAATCAACACGGGTGATTTAGTGACGAAGCTTCGTATCGCCAATGATGAGAAATTTACCGCTATCGCAAAATGGACCACCGATCATTTCGCAACTACCGCCAAACTGACCAAGGCTGGCCTAAAAACCAACAAAATGGCAGCCCAATCAGGCTGCTATTTCTTTATTCGGTTATTTGAAAGATGCAACTTGGCTAAATATTACGAAGCAAAGCGCATCAGATCTTCCGTCGGGTAGTGTTCTGCTTCTGCGCCTTTGGCGATTAAGTCGATCACTTGGAACTCGCTCATGTCACCAAACTCCTTGGTTAAATAATCACGGAACGCTTTCTCGTTCGGCCATTTACCTCGCACAATATAGCCTTCTTCTTTGTCAAAATCTTCCGTTTCAAAAAAGGAAAAGTCTGTCATACCAATATTGTGACAATATAAAACGAGATACATGTTGAATCCTTAAACTGTTATTAATAAAAACTCACCGGGAGATGAAAATCAAGTTCAAACACCTCGTCACTATTGAGAAAATGATTTTGAAAATAGTGAACATAAGCGGGGGTTGAGCGTTGCTTGAAGCCAGATGTCGGTAGCCATTTTTCCAATACCATACTGATCTGTGGTAACAGTTCACCATAGCGCCCCTTAAGTCGAAATACAGCGTGTAAGCCACCCGGAATCACCATTTGGTTAACCACGCCACGATACTTAATCGGCTCATCAATTGCGATACACGCCACATAGCGACACTGATCCATTTCAACCCAAGCAGGGTTTGAGTGGTGCAAACCAAATTGGCGCGAAAAGTCACGCTGTTCGGAGTTAGCCCAAGCCTTCAGTATCAACCACGCATTGCGAATGGAACGATTATACCCCGTATGTCGAACATAAGCCGCCATGCGTTCCGACACTTCAATAATCTTCGGCTCGGGTAATGCGTGTTGCGCCACATTCAAATAGCCCGCCGCCACTTCAGGGTCCTTCAAATAGGGCTTCTCTGCGACTTGTAAATCATGCTTACGCCATTCTCCGGGCGACATATTAAAGGTCGCTTTGAACGCTCGACTGAACGAAGAGGCCGAACTAAAACCACACTTACTCGCAATTTCTACCACGGATGACGTGGTGTCAAACATCAATTGATTGGCTGCATATTCCATTCGAGTACGTCGAATATATTGATGTAACGACTCCCCAACCACACTTTTAAATGTGCGATGAAAGTGTTGCTCAGAATAAGCCGCAATCTCAGAGAGCGCTTTAGCCGATAAAGGCTGGCTAATATCTTGATGAATATGGAACAGAACATCATTGATTCGGGATATGTGTTGACGTGACATCGTTTAAATAGCATAAATGGACATGTTTAAGAGCATAAACGGACACGCTTATTTTTACAATTGCCGTGTAATATCAAATGATAAAATAAAAACGACAAACGACGAGACACAACACATGGAAATCGCACAGTCATTACAACAAATTCAATCTTCATACATTCGAGAAATCCTCGCAGCCGCAAGCGATCCAAATGTCATCTCATTGGCTGGCGGTTTACCGGACGAGAAGACATTCCCTATCGATTTGATGAAGCCAACGTTAGAAAACCTAGCGAACATGCCTGAAGTTTTCCAATATGGTTCCACGGCTGGTTATGGCCCACTACTTGAGCACCTAACCCAAAGCTTCCAGTTACCAGAAACTCACACCGTCATGATTTGTACGGGCTCCCAACAAGGCTTGGATTTGATTGCACGTGCGTATGTCGATCCGGGAGATGTGGTTGTGATGGAAGCGCCAAGCTACTTGGGTGCGATGCAAGTGTTTGGCTTGGTTCAAGCAAACATTGTGACCGTTTCTCAAACCGAATTTGGCCCGAACCTTGAAGAGCTGGAAACCTGTTTTGCGCAACAAGCGCCGAAAATGTTCTACGCGGTGCCCGATTTCCATAACCCAACAGGGGTATGCTGGACAAAAGAGACTCGTCAAAAAGTCGCAGAGTTGTGCATCCAATACGACGTAGCATTCATTGAAGATGCCCCATACCGTGAACTACGCTTCTCGGGGTCTGAGCTACCTATGGTTTCTTCATTCTGCCCGGACAACTCTATCGTTCTTCGTTCATTCTCGAAGATTGCATCACCAGGGCTACGCATTGGCGCAGTAACAGGCAAACGCAGCTACCTTGAGCCATTGATCAAAGTGAAACAAGGCGCGGATTTGCACTCAAGTGTACCGATGCAAGCACTGCTCGTTGGCCTTCTGAAACATGACGATTTCAACCTGCACATGGAAAACATTCGTACTCTGTACAAGTCTCGCTATGAAGTGCTGTTTTCAGAACTAGAGAAACAACTGCCAGCAGACTGCGTGTTAAAATCCGTTGATGGCGGGATGTTCATTTGGGTAGAAATTCCAGAGTGCGACACCTTCGAACTGGCTAGAACTCTGCTTGCTAACGGCGTTGCTGTCGTGCCAAGCCCTGTGTTCTATCCAAAAGCTGACGAAGCAAAAGCCGCACTGCGCCTAAACTTCACCAACGCCAACCCAGAAGAGTTAACGGAAGCGGTGAAACGCCTAACACAAGTGCTGAACCAAGCGTAATCGTTTTTACTATTTACCGTAACGCAGTAACCATTCAGCATTAAAGGCCAACGTTGATTCTCAATAAAAGAATCACATTGGCCTTATTTTTTTGTCGAATTTGATGTGTATTTATAATGGAACAATGAAATGAAAGTGATCGTTGGCAACAACCCAGAGCTGATACTTAAAGCGCAATCTATTCGCCACCAAGTGTTTGTCGTTGAACAACAAATCCCTCAAGCTTTAGATCTTGATGGGTTAGATCTCAAATCACACCATGTGTTAGTTACCGACGCCGACAATCTGGTCGCAACTGCTCGCTTATACATTGATGACAACGGCCACGCGATTATGGCTCGTGTTGCCGTTTTACAAGCGTATCGAGGTTTAGGTATCGCCTCTAAAGTGGTGTCCACCGTTCTTGAACATGCCCGCCAGCTATGTGCCAAAGTCATTGAAATTCATGCCCATCAATACTTAAGACATTACTACGAAAGATTTGGCTTTAAGTTTATTCGTGAAGTAGAAATCGTCGGAGAGCATCAACTCATTGAAATGAGATACGACATCGCGCCTTCAACCCACATTCAGTAAGACAAGAGGGCGTTGGCGAACCCAGATAGACAAGATAATGCCCTTTTTTGAGCCCCTTTCCCGCTTTGTGTATCGAACCACATTTATCGACTAAAATAGATTCTATACTGGGGTTCATTCGACTAGAGAGGAAGTGCCAATGCTCAATGAAAACCATGCCTTTATCTTAGATTTCCCAGATCTTAAATTAGACATTGTTCAGCTCAACCACGACGACGAAAGATTCAAAGCAGACATGCAGAAGTACCACCAACTCGACTACGACATCCGTCAGCTAGAGATTTCTGGCAGCCCTATCGATGACGACAGCATGCACAATCTCAAAGTAGAACGCATGGAGCTAAAAGACTCGCTACACAAACAGCTCATGCGCCATCACGCGCTCAAGATCGTATAAATACTCATTATGCTAGTGTGGCTAACTTGGCCACACTAATGCCCTTCTCAATGGGTACTTTGTTTGTCATTGAAATGATCGATTATCCAACCAACCTATAACCTCAACCAGCCTATAATCGTTTACCGCTACCATCTTCCCACATCACTTCGCACTCTTCTCTGATCGCTGATTTCAACAGTTCAACCAAAGGGAAAGCTCGGCTACCAATACTGATAGGAACTTCAACAATCTCTTCTTCACGGCCATCATCGGCATTCTCTTGCTCGACAGGTTGACTCTGTTCAGCGTCAATCGCAGACCGTAAATGATTCAGCGCCTGAGAGACTTCTGAAGCATCAATCGCTCCTGGTATAGTGCCACTGTGTCCCAGCATTTTAATCAGCTGAAGACCGACCTCTCCTAACATCGTGACATTCGCATGTGCCTTGCAACTAAACGTAATTAACATAATGAGATTCTCTTCAATTTGATTGTTTGCAAACTATGTTGAGTAAATCATTAGAAAGCAAGTCGATCATCAAAGAATCATGAAGAACCAGAATCTCTAATTCGCTATTTCGCTATTTCGCTATTTCTGAATGGCTATAGGTACTGTCAGTGATACCGTTCACCGTTTATAATCGCAGATAAGTCTTTAATTAATATCCTTGATAGTCGTCACACAAAATCGACACCCGCTAATGATTATTTAATCTACTATTAACATCATCATTAAACTTTGTGGCACAAATCACATGAATAGGCTAGTAGGCAGACACCTCGAAGAGATGGCGGACATACGCTCGACTCGTAAACAAAAAATTGTCTATTCCTTTTCACTGACTTCTGCTGCAATTTTTATCTTCTACACTTGGGCTTATATTCAGGAACAGTTTTATGCGTTGTCGACTCTCGAGTTGTGTTTTACGCTTATCGTAATCTTAAACGCCATTTCTATAAAAAAAGCCACCACACCAAAGTACCCAGAGCTGATATTAAGCGCAGTGCTACTTGCGCAAGGGGTTACTTTATTCTTGTACAACCAGACTATTCCCGAGCGAATACTCTGGTTGTATCCTATTTTAGCCGCCGTGATTTTTATCAATAATTTCAGAATGGGCATGATATTCAGTGTTTCGTTTTGTCTGTTTATTTTAGCCTTGGTTCTCACCTTCCCTAACCAATTTTCTGTGCCCTTTAACAGCACGCATCGCTTTATTCTTAGCTTGTTTACTATGACTTTGGTGTGCCACACCGGCGCTTATTACTACACACAAGCCGTGAGTTATATTCAACGACTTTACCAAGAAGGGATTGAAGACTTAGCCTATCGAGACCAACTCACAGGATTAGCCAATCGTTGGAGTTTTGAACGTTGGGCAACAGAAAAACTCACGAAAGTTGAGCGCAAACCGTCACTGACCGCGCTGGTATTTTTAGATATTGATAACTTTAAAGACATCAACGACAACTATGGGCATGCCGTTGGCGACAATGTTTTACAGCATTTCGCTAATCGCTTGAGCAATAATATCCGCACCAAAGACAGAGACAGTCAAAAATACGATTATTCCATCGCTCGGTTTGCCGGAGATGAGTTTGTTTTGATGCTCTACGACATTCCAACTAAAAAAAACCTGGATGACATTTTAACGCGTATATGTGGATTGTTCGCAAGCGATTACCAAATCAATGAACGAATCAACGAACTCACTCTTAGTGTTGGCGTCTCTTTATACCCTCAAGATGGTACAGACCTACACGAGTTAACGAGATGCGCCGATAAAGCCATGTATGTCGCCAAGCGCTCTGGAAAAAATAGATATGCCTATTATCACGATAATCCAGTAGTGCCCCTGATTGAAGAGCGAGCAACTCGCTCACAGTCTGATTCATCTGACTTTGAACATTGCCGTGAAGGAAAGGCTGAAGGGAACAATATTACACGGCTAAATATACGTCAGCGTTAAGTGTGACTGTCCATCTAAGCGCACTAGCCTGCCATATACATCAACCACAGGCTGACTAACCCTATCACAATGATCCAGATAACTTGTCGTGTGGTATTCAGATTATCGCGTTTAGATTTCATTACAGTCTTATAAGCCGCTTGCTTAGCAGAATGAATAAAAGGGCCATTAACACTGCGTCTTTTTAGGCGACGTTTACATGCACTGTTTGCGACAGCGGTAAAGCGGTGGCTCTGCTCTGTTGTAAAATCGTTATCAAAGTCGAGCCGGCCTTGCCTATCGCCATGCTTTGGTTGTATTGCCATAGCGGCCTCCTTAGCGATATATTCCCTCATAAGTATAGGCCTAATCTTATATTGTTTCCTGTTCAATATTTTCGAATAAGTCACTCGATACCGTGCCATCTTCTTTTTTAATCAAATCACATAAACTATCGCTATTCCCGTTAATGAGGTTTTCATTATGATCAATACAAGAGCAGTCGAGCATGTCATGTCTACGCATGGCACCTCGGATGGTGATGGTGTCAAAATTCAAAGGATCGCTGGTTTTAATAACCCGCGTTTTTCTCCCTTTTTGATGATTGATGAGCTGAAATCAGATACAAGCAAAGACTACATTGGTGGCTTTCCCCCACACCCTCATCGTGGGATAGAAACGCTCACTTACATGCTACAAGGCCACTTCCAACATAAAGACCATATGGGGAATGTTGGAGAACTGCGTAGCGGAGGTGCACAGTGGATGGCCGCAGGTCGCGGTGTGATCCACAGTGAAATGCCAATGATGGAACAAGGCGCGTTGCATGGATTCCAGATTTGGATAAACCAACCCTCGACACACAAAATGCAACCCGCTCAATATCATGATTTCCAGCGTGAAAGTATTACTGAGCATCAAAATGAACAAATGGGGTTGCTGAGAATGATTGCGGGTGAGTTTGAACTAGACAAAACATCCAGCGCAGCGGCTATACAAATTCAAGGTCCATTGCAAAAGACAGGTGTGCCACTAAGCGTTGCAGACTGGCAGGCTGATGCCGGACAAAAAGTCTTATTAGGGACGAATGTTAACCACAATGCTATGACGTACGTGTACCGAGGCAGTGTTCAGATCGACGGTAAAGTGATCAAACAAGGTCAACTGGCACTGCTCACCCAAGCCGAATGGCTGTCTTTGGATAGCATAGAGAATTCAGGTGTACTGGTTTTTTCTGGTGAACCGATTAATGAGCCTGTGGTGCACTATGGTCCGTTTGTGATGAATTCGATGGAAGAGATTGAACAGACGGTTGAGGATTACAACAACGGCGTATTTGAAACTTACTGATTTACGATACGTTAATGGGCTTTGAACTTTGAGCTTTGAGCTTTGAGCTTTGAGCTTTGAAGAGACGTTACAACCAACAACGAATTTGGTCATCCATTTGATGACTACAAAAACAAGTGACACTATCCACTGCCGGTTATTATCACTTATTCAACCACGCTCTTAGAGCGTGGTTTTTTCTATTAAATCAGAGACAAACAATATCCTGATTGAACAAATTTAGATCAGGTTACAAATACTCACACAGGTAAGCCGTCGCTTCTTTTACCTGTAGGTCGAATGAAGAGTCACCCGCAACATCAAAAGATTCACCAGATTGGTATGTTGTCCAATCATCATCTCCAACCCGCTTGACGATCAAAGCACCTTTAACAACGGTCATCTTTTCTGGAGCCGCAGTCCCAAATGTGTACTCGCCCGTCGCCATTACACCAACACTCATGTCAGCCCCAGACTGGTTAAACGCTAACGACTTAACGTTCCCTTCAAAGTATGTGTTTTCTTTAATCATTGTACTTCCTTGTTATCTTCAAATTGCAATTATTGAGCTCACCGAGTAAGCCTATGCGTAAATTTAGGTGATAATTGTTTTAACCAATTCAAGACTTTCCTACAAGAAATAAATACGCATAGCTTAAACCTTTTCGAAAATAGAGATTGATTGACGGAATAAATACTTTTAGACATCGCTAAAACGCCACGAAAGCAATTCATATATCGACAACATTTGAACCTGCTTCTAACTCTTGCAACCATCTTTGCAAACTATAATTTTAGTTTGTAGCATTTAATGCGGTATGAGTGACGGACGGATAAAACATGGCAAAAAAGATTACCAAAGCAACAACTTTAGTTGCTACCTCGATACGCTACCTTTTGTCATTGATGGTGATTATCATTGCTCTGTCTGTCGGCTATGTTACCTACCAAGCCCAACAACAATCAGACAGCAAAAGTAATGTGCATGGCACATGGATAGAGATTGGCTCTCCACCTTACAAAACGGATACCCTCACGCTGTCAGATAATGGCGTACTGATGAATCATCGCTTAATCAGCACCTCGTTTGATTTTGATGGCAAACTTATCACCATCAATACAGGTTCAGGAACAACGGTTTATACCATCAGTGGCAGCGCTGATTCACCTCGCTTAAAACGACTGATTCCAAGTGCCCCGGCACAACAGTTCGTCAAAGAGGGCTACGAACATACGGCTGCTGGTGATAACCATGGTGTTATGCAGCAACGACGCGCTTCTTTAACAGAACACTTCCAAAAATAACCCCCTTCCTTTGCAGAACACCCACAGTATTGCGCGCACAACCTATCACAGCTTCATACATCCGACTCTGTGACCGCCCTTCAAATAACAATATTTCCTTATCATTTGTCGCATTTTTCCATCACTTAATATCGCCTAATTTTACTTATAAGACTCTCATTCTAAAGACGGTTTTATTCTCGACAACATGGACTCAGCCTCTCACCGATTAAGCAACAAAGTTGCAACAAAATACAATTTTTTAGTTGTCCATCGAAAACGCGTTTATTTTCAATCATGAAATTAAAACTATCTCGAATACTGATTAGGAAGCTCCTTTAAAAACGACGGGAGCCACTTATGGAACCATTTGGTTCTCGTAACCTTCAAGGAATGAGAGAAATAGTATGATTCGTATTAATACCTGTGCTGCGAGCATCGCGCTAGCGCTATCTGGTACAGCCCTAGCTGCTCCAACAGCACCTAGCATCGACATGTACGGTTCTAACAACCTACAGTTTTCTAAAATTGAACTCGAGATGGATACCACTTCTGGTTACAACCAAATGGTGACCTATCACGACAAAGCAAAGATCGCGGTCAAATTCAATCAATGGAGCGGAACATCAGGAGACACATACAACATCTATTTTGATGGCGTTAAAGTCGCTACAGGCCCAATCAGTGGCAGTCAAACTACCGCAGCATTTGAATACGGCCAAGGCGGCTTATTCGAAATGGAAATCGAAGCGTGTGATGAAACTGGGTGTAGTAAAAGTGCACCGGCAAAAATCACTATCGCCGATACTGATGGCGCACACTTAACACCACTTACGATGAATGTTGATCCAAACAACAAATCATATAACACAGATCCAAACACGGTAGTGGGTACTTACTTTGTTGAGTGGGGGATCTATGGCCGTGATTACACAGTAGACAACATACCTGCCGACAATTTGACTCATATCCTCTATGGCTTCATCCCAATTTGTGGTCCGAACGAATCAGTAAAGGCTGTGGGTGGAAACAGCTATACCGCCTTAGTGACAGCGTGTAACGGCGTTAACGATTATGAAGTGGTCATTCACGACCCTTGGGCCGCCTTCCAAAAAAGTTTCCCCCAAGCCGGCCACGAATTCAGTTCCCCGATTAAGGGTAACTACGCAATGCTGATGGCGTTAAAACAGCGCAACCCTGACTTAAAAATAATTCCATCGATTGGCGGCTGGACGTTATCTGACCCGTTCTTTGATTTCACAACGAAAGCAAACCGTGACACGTTCGTTGCGTCTGTTAAAAAATTCCTCAACACATGGAAATTCTACGACGGTGTCGATATTGACTGGGAATTCCCAGGTGGAGGCGGTGCCGCGCCCGATCTTGGTGACCCTGTCAACGACGGCCCTGCTTATGTTGCATTGATGGCAGAGCTGCGTGCGATGTTGGATGAGTTAGAAGCAGAAAACGGTCGTACTTACGAGCTCACATCCGCGATCGGTGTCGGTCACGACAAGATTGAAGATGTTGACTACGGTGATGCTATTCAATACATGGATTACATCTTCGCGATGACTTACGACTTCTATGGCGGTTGGAACAACGTTTTAGGCCACCAAACAGCATTAAACTGCGGTAACTTCATGCGCCCAGGTCAATGTGATGGCTCAGGGCTTGATGAAAATGGCGAACCCTACACCGGTCCGGCTTATTCCACAGACAACGCTATCCAATTGCTGCTAGAGCAAGGTGTTCCTGCCAACAAACTTGTCGTCGGCGCGGCAATGTACGGTCGTGGTTGGGAAGGCGTATTACCATCATCACTTTCGGATCCTAGCGACCCGATGACAGGGGTAGGTAATGGCAAGCTAACAGGCAGCTCTGAGCAAGGCATATGGGAAGATGGTGTGATTGACTACAAAGGCATTAAAGCCAATATGCTTGGTGCAAACAAACAGGGCATCAACGGCTTCGAATATGGCTACGACGAAATGGCGGAAGCGCCTTACGTTTGGAACCGTACTTCGGGTCAGCTCATTACATTTGATGATGACCGCTCAGTAAAAGCAAAGGGCGCATACGTTCGTAGCCTTGGTCTTGCGGGTCTATTCTCTTGGGAGATTGATGCGGATAACGGCGACATCCTCAACGCAATGCATGAAGGTCTGGCGGGCGGAACGACCGACCCAGTCAACCGTAAACCAACCGCAGCAGCGGGGGCTGACCAAACAGTTGAAGGCCCGGCTTCTGTCTCTTTAGACGGTAGCGCTTCAAAAGACAGTGACGGCACAATTACAAGCTACGCTTGGTCACAAGTAAGTGGGGCAACGGTAGTACTGGCTAACGCCAATGCGGCTGTTGCAAGCTTCGATATCGGTGAAGTGACACAACAAGAAACACTAACGTTTAGCTTAACCGTGACGGATAACGAAGGGGCGACCGCAACAGACACGGTTATGATTACCGTAAACCCTAAAGATACCGGTCCAACCAATACCGCTCCAGTCGCAGTTGTTTCAGCTCCGGCTGAAGTGAATGCGGGTGATGTGGTCGTGGTTGATGCTTCGGCTTCAAGCGATGCTGACCAAGACACATTGACCTTCACTTGGGATGTACCAGCTGGTATTGATGCAACGGTTCAAGGTGCTTCTGTGAGCTTTGTGGCGGCAGAGTACTCGCAAGATACGGTACTGAGCTTCTCAGTAACAGTGAGTGATGGCATGGAGACATCGGTCGCGGCTACGTCGGTTAAAGTCCTAATGAAAACGACCGGCGGCGATACGTGTACTAACGCTTGGGATTCCAGCGCAGTCTACACTGGCGGCGACCAAGTGACTCATGCCGGTAAGATTTGGGAAGCCAAATGGTGGACGACAGGTGAAGATCCAACAACGACAGGCCAATGGGGCGTGTGGAAAGAGATTGGTCCTGCAAACTGTGCGAGCTAAAAGTAGGGGTTAGTTAAACACGAACTCGACACCTAAAAGTAAAGGCCAACCCGATGGTTTCTGGTTGGCCTTTTTATCTGTGTTTTCTAATCTTTCAACTTACGCTCATTACACTTGGTTAATCAGATGATCAAAGCTCTCAAACACTTGTGGGCACTTCATCACTCGGCCATGCCCCTGCCCTTGAGTCGTGATTAAAGTCACGCGACTCATTTCATTGGCAGCGCGCTGAGACACATCAAACCGAGTGAACTTGTCTTGCTCGTCATGAACAATGATTGTCTGAGACTCACGCAGTGCCAACTTACCATAAGGATCAACCGACTGAATGGGGTAGTTAAACTGCTCTTCTACTTCCCCCACTACGGCCTCAAACAGCTTCATCGAGTAACCCGAGCGAGCCACACTTCCGAACAGGTTTTCGAGATAATCCAAGACAGGTGCGATCAGCAACAACGGCTTATTTTCCAGTTTGACATGCTTACATTCCAACGCTGAAGCCGTCCCCATACTATGGCCAACTAAACCAGCCACTTCACCCACCGAATCTAAAATCGCTTCTAGGCCGTTCACAAACGCAGGGATATGACCATGTACGCCATCACTGCCACCATGAGCAGGATGGTCGTAAGCCATTGCAGTAAAGCCTTTAGCAGCGATGTGTTCCATTAAAGGAAAGAACTGACTCGCGGTGCCAGACCAACCATGGGTCAACACCCAAACGGGACCACTACCCAAAGAATACGTTTTTAAAACGCCATCACGACCTTTGATTTCACTCTTGATAAGCCCTTGTGGATCCGCATTTTTTTGCTCGGTACGCATCGGGGTAAGCAGCAATTTACGTGCTGTTTTCTTTGCATGGCCCGGCGCTAAAATGTAATGCAGGTTCGTTGTCGCTCCAATCAGGCTGCGCTTGAAGCTGAATTTGTTCGATGTATTAAAATAGATTTTGTCACTCATGACCCTTCCTTGTATCGCCATCTTCACTGGCGGATCGTGCTCGCCCCAAAAATCGAACGACCGTGCTATTTGTTGATATAAAAACGGCGCGACTGCGGCTTATAAAAGTTTACCGCCATTTCCCGCCACTTATCTAAAATGTGTATCCGCCGAATTCAAGCAAAGCTGATACGCTTTGTCGGTTAAACGGCTTAGCGAATTAAACGACTTTCCAACTGGCGACTAAACGTTCGACACCACTCCAAAAATGCGCGTGACTCGCTTGCTGGCCTCGTAGTGAGTAAAACAAGTTCGCACTTAAATAGAGACCATATAGCTCAAAAGTTGCCTGTTTAGGCTCTAAATCGGCTCTAAACTGCTTGTTTTCCACCGCTTTTGCTACCTGAATCGTCAAGTAATCAATCCAAACTGAAATGGTTCTTTGCAGTGCCTTCTGAATCAAAGAGGTTTCACTGCCCGCATCTTTCCATGCATCAATAAACATGCAACTACCTTGGAATGAATGATTCCAGCCTAGCCAATTATCGAGCAGCTGTTTCAATTTCGCTTCAATATCACCATCACCGAGCTCTCTTGCAGGAACAATGACTCTTTCAGTGAATATGGCATTAGAATACTCGAGTACAGAGAGTTGCAGATTCTCTTTTGAGTTGAAGTGCGCAAACAAACCACTCTTAGACATGCAACACTGCTTGGCCAATTCACCAATCGTCAAACTCTCAAGTCCATTTTCACTCGCCAGTGCAAATGCATGGCTCAAAATATACTCTTTGGTTATCTTTCCTTTGCTCATTATTCACCAACAACAAAATGGATGGTTTATTTTTAGCACGTTCGTTCTTTTTTTCAAGCTTTTCCCTTAATCTTTGGTATTCATTTTGTAGGGAAAAGTTTCATTGGAACTATTTCCACCAAGTTGAAACTCTGATGAGATCCGATCAACAACTCTAATCTGGACAATGATTAGTTCACATGGATATACAAAAGGCAAGGTATCAACCTTGCCTTTATATTTACTTATACCAGCCGTCAGCCAGCACTTCAGCCTGTTCTAACACAAGCTTGATTGCCTCTTCTGCCGCATCTGGCGGATACTTCCAGCGGCGCAGCAGTCGGCGTACTAGGTTACGCATACGAGCGCGGACACTTTCTCGCTTCTGCCAGTCAACCGTGGCTGATTTGCGAAGTTGACCTGTTAGCTCAATGGCTAACCCACGCAACGCGTCATCACCAAGTTCACGTACAGACGATTCGTTGGCAACCAATGCGCGATAAAACGCAATTTCATCGACAGAAAGGTTCAGTTTGTCCACCATTTCTGCATCAGAAGCCATCTCTTTCGCCCACTGAATCAGCTCCTCAATCACCTGAGCCGTTTCAATACTGCGATTGTGGTACTTCTGAAGCGTCGTCATGATGCGTTCTGAATACTTCTTCTCCTGCACCACGTCGTTCTTCATTCGTGCTTTCACTTCATCGCGCAGCAGCTTTTCCAGTAGCTCAACGGCAAGGTTTTTCTCTTTCATGTTCTTCACATCTTCTAAGAACTCTTCAGAGAGCAAGCCAATATTCGGCTTATCTAACCCCACCATTTTGAAGATATCATCAACGCCATCCGCGATGATTGCATTATCTAATATCTGCTTTAATGCTGTATTACGTTCTTCATCACTGCGTTTTTTATCAACGGTCGAATACTTGATAAAGGCGGTCTTAATCGCTGAATAAAAAGCAATTTCGTTTTTGTAACCTTGCGTTTCATCCATGGTATTACACAGAGAAAACGCTTTGGTCATCGCCGCTATCACATCCAAGAAGCGACGCTTACCATCACGCTCTTCTTTGCCATTGCCATTAGTGTGCGATAAACCTGATAAATGGTTTACAGCACCCGGCAACAATCGAAGCGCGTTAGTTTCAAACTCTGGTCGATAGTTAAACACGGCACCATCAACAGGCGTTGCAAACATGCCACGCACAATATCAATTTTTTCCATCAATACCGAAAAAGCTTCTGCGGTATCGACGGTGGGTTGCCCTTTCCCTTGGCTATTGGTATAGGTCTTAAGTGCATTTTTCAATTCACTGGCGATACCAATGTAGTCAACGACCAAACCGCCCGGCTTATCCTTGAATACTCGGTTAACACGAGCAATAGCCTGCATCAGGTTATGCCCTTTCATTGGCTTATCGATATACATCGTATGACAACAAGGTGCATCGAATCCTGTAAGCCACATGTCTCGAACGATAACGAGCTGAAGTTCATCGTCAGTATCTTTGTAACGCTTCTCGAACAGTTTTTTAGTTTTCTTGTCGTGAATATGAGGCTGCATTTTCTCTTTGTCAGAGGCAGACCCCGTCATCACAATTTTAATTGCGCCTTTATCCGGATCCGGGTGATGCCATTCCGGCTTTATCGCCACAATCGCATTATAAAGATCCACACAGATCTCACGGCTCATCGCGACAATCATCGCCTTACCGGGGAATGTTTCTGTTCGCGTGGTAAAGTGATTTACCAAATCCTGAGCGACTTGTTGAATGCGCGGTTCGGCACCCACCAGTTTTTCCAGTGTTGCCCATTGTGATTTGATCTTTTCACGGATAGACGTTTCGTCTTCTTCGCCAATCTCATCTTCGATTTGATCGTTAAGCGATTCGATTTCCGTTTGATTGATATCGAGCTTGGCTAAGCGAGATTCATAGTAGATTGGCACCGTGGCACCATCATCGACCGCATCTTGAATATCGTAAACAGAGACATACTCACCAAACACACCACGTGTATCTTTATCATCCATGGCGATAGGCGTACCTGTAAAACCAATGAATGAGGCGTTCGGCAAGGCATCACGCATGTATTTAGAATAACCAAACACATACTTAGAACCTGTTACATTGCCATCCGCATCTTTCACTTCGACTAATCTCGACTTGTTGCCATATTGACTACGGTGCGCTTCATCAGACACCACCACAATATTGGCACGCGTTGACAGAATGGGATGCTCTGTTTCATCGTCTAATAACGCAAACTTTTGAATGGTGGTAAAAATGATCCCACCCGACTGACGATTCAACAACAATTGGCGCAACAAATCTCGCCCATCCGCTTGTTGTGGGATCTGCTTTAGCGTCTCTTGTGCCATACCAAAGGTATTGAAAAGCTGGCCGTCTAAATCATTACGGTCAGTCACAACTACAATCGTTGGGTTGTTCATTGCGGGTTGTTGCAGCAACTTACTGGCGTAGCACACCATAGAAATGCTTTTACCACTACCTTGCGTATGCCAAACCACGCCTGCTTTACCGCTGCCAGCTTTGATCTTATCTAAGCCTTTAGTCGCCTGAACTTGGTATTTACCAACACATTCAGCCACCATGGGTAAATCAACATCTGCCTGTTTTGCTTTTACCGTGGCTTCAACAGCAGCACGTACCGCATGAAACTGGTGATAACCCGCTATTTTCTTAATGATGTTGTCGTTATCAATCTCAAAAAGGATAAAGTAACGAATATAGTCAAGTAACAAGTCCGGCTTGAAGAAACCACGCACCATGGTTTCTAATTGAAACTCAAGCAGTGGCTTATCATCTTCACCTGTTACGGTCTTCCATGGTAGAAAACGCTCTTTATTGGCGGTTAAAGAGCCAACACGCGCTGTCCAACCGTCACTGACTACCAATGCTTCATTAAATACAAACAAGTCAGAGATTTCATCTTTGTATGTTTGGATCTGGTTATACGCATTCCATATATCCGCATGATCATCAGCAGGGTTCTTAAGCTCGATGACAGAGATAGGCAAGCCGTTGATAAACACCACCACATCTGGGCGTCGGTTGCCTTTTTTACCTGTAATCGTGAACTGATTCACCACCAGAAACTCGTTGTTATCTGGATTAGTAAAATCCATCAGCCGAGCATGGGTGTGCTTAGTCTTGGTTTCCCCGTCTTCATACACAGTGTACTCAACAGGCATACCCTCTATCAGATATTTGTGGAAAGCACGGTTGCTTTTAATCAGTACAGGTGTGTCTGGCGTACTTACCGTGTTTACCACCACAACCAAGCTCTCTTGTGGCAGTTCAGGGTTCAACACCTCTAAACGCTCCAGTAAGCGTTGTTTTAACACGACTTGGTGGTAATCATCACGCTCAGGGGAATCGCCATCAGGGGCGATATCGTAACCGTTCTTGTATAGATAGCCTTGGTCTGTAAACCAACCAAGGCAGAGTTGTTCTAATTGATCTTCGGTGATTTTCATAAAAGATCCATTTTGTATGTTTCGTTATGGGAGGTTATTGGGGGACTGATAAAGCAAGTGGCAACCCTATCGCATTGCCACTTGAATAGTTAACCCTTAAACCATTTCTTCGGTTTGCCCTAACTCGATTTCGCCGGAAAGCAATTTAGGAAGAAGTGTATCGCGCAATGCAGCTAAAGAATGATTTTCTCTTTCGTTTGCTCTGATTTTTGACTTCAATGGCTTAACCAAATCATTAAAAATGTTCAAAACTTCTTCAGTAGGAACAAGTATTTGAACAGGAGCCATATTAGCTACTGTCATTTGAGGTTGTGCTGAACCTGACGTGTATTCCTCTAAGTTACAGCCTTTCAAGTATGGCTCTACGTAATTTATGTTGAGGAAACCATTTGACAATTCAATTACTAACGAATTGTTTGTAACGAAGCTGTTCGGCAATGACCTTAAAACCTTACCAGACGCAGCTCCTCGACACGAAACTAGCACTTGCTCTTCCTCATAAAGGTAAGAGCTGTAATAACCAATTACACCATTTCCACCAAATACAGGGTAACCATCATCTAGCAGTTTTGTTTTTGGTAGGTTCTTGCCATATTTTATCTCAGCAACTTCATTTAAGTAGTTAACCGACCACCCCTCAGGAATCAAACCCAACTCAGACTCAACTAGCTTTTCTGGGAATAGCGAGGCAGTAGCGGCATCCATACCTTCTGGTTGTTCACCATTCATCTTGGCTTTGACTGGATCGAAGTCGACAAACCATGACTTGAAGATGGCTTGCGCCATTTCTTCTAGGGTTTGGTTGGTTTGAGAGTTTAAATTGATTTTAGATTCAATATCTTCCAGTACGTTAGTGATTTTCTCTCGCGATATTGTTAACTCAGGGACTACAAAGGAGAAGAAGTCATCTCGACTCAACCCCAAATTTGTAGTGCCAGTTGCATGACTACGGCAATGCTGTCGGTATTGGGGTGATCTTAGTATCCAATAGAAATACTCTTTGGAAATATCCGATTTAAAACAGAGCTTCACCGTGTCTTGAGTCATACGACCAACTTTAACGGTGTCGGGAACTCTCGCTACAGACCCAAGTAAATCGCCTGACTGAGTAACATCTTTCAAAGATACATACATATCACCCGGATAGACGAGTAATTTATCAGCACTTGGACCACCGTAAGTTCTTAGTTTTTCACTTCGAAATCCACCATCACGGGCTATAGAACCTAAACCTAATAAATATGGCCCTTCTTGATCGAGTAATGCGCTTTTATAAGTTGTCCCTCTTTGCAGTTCAACGTAGTCACCAATAGACTTAAAGCTCATAACCCAACCCCGCTAGGTTCTTCTTAATTTCAGCTTCTAGCGTTGCCGATTCTACAAACTGTACACTTAACTTCGAAGTCAGCGTCGCCATCTTTTCACTAAATGGAACACCGTCATCCTCTTCCTCAACTGCACCAACGTAACGTCCCGGAGTCAGCACAAAATCATGCTTTCTGATGTCAGCTAACGTTGCTGATTTACAGAAGCCAGCTTGGTCTTCATAAGCGATACCGTTTACCTCTGCACCTGTTTTCCAAGCATGGTAAAAATCGGCGACTTTCTGAATGTCATCACGGGTAAAGTCACGTAGAACACGGTCTTTCATGTAGCCAAGGTTACGCGCATCAATAAACAGCACTTCGCCTTTACGAGCACGCAGTTTGCGGCCTGCTTTATCGGTGCGAGCGGTTTTGTTCTTGGTTAAGAACCAGATACACGCTGGGATCTGGGTGTTGGTAAACAGTTGACCCGGTAGCGCCACCATGCACTCGATAAGATCGTTCTCGATAAGCGCTTTACGGATCTCACCTTCGTTGTTGGTCGTCGAACTCATCGAACCGTTTGCCAATAGAAGCGCCTGAGAGCCTTCAGGTGCTAAGTGATGAAGCATGTGCTGCATCCACGCAAAGTTGGCGTTACCTGCTGGAGGCTTGCCGTATTTAAAGCGAGGGTCATTATCATCAACACCCGTGTTCCACTCTTTCATATTGAATGGAGGGTTAGCCATGATGAAGTCAGCACGTAAATCTGGATGCTGTACATTGGTGTAGGTACTTGCAGGCTCTTTACCGAAGTCGTAATCAAGACCACGTATCGCCATGTTCATCGCTGCTAGTTGCCACGTTGTATGGTTATATTCCTGACCGTAGATAGAGATCTTCTGCTTTTGCGTGAGCGGGTCGATCTCTTTTTGATTGGCTCTGCGCTCAATGAACTTCTCTGATTGCACAAAAAAGCCGCCAGAACCCATTGCCGGGTCATAGACACGGCCTTCAAACGGTTCAATCATCTCAACGATCAGCGTTACGATAGAGGCTGGGGTATAGAACTGACCACCTTTTTTACCTTCCGCCAGTGCGAACTGACCCAGCATGTATTCGTATACGTGACCAAGTATGTCTTTACTGTTTAGGTCTGCGTGAACAAACGGAATGGTAGCGATCAGGTTGATTAGTTCGTTCAACTTCGCTTGGTCAATCTTCAATGCAGAGTATGACTTGTTCAATACACCTTTCAGTTTCGGGTTGTCACGCTCAATGCCCTCAAGTGCATTATCAATCAGGTGACCAACGGAAGTGATTTTCTTCACCTTACCGTCAACTTGAAGGTCAGCACCACCAATAACCAATGGGCCGTTGTCTTGCAGGAACTGCCAGCGAGATTCGGTTGGTAGCCAGAACACGTTCTTCTCGGTGTAGAAGTCGCGTTGCTCAAGTTCAACTGCAATCTCGGCTGCCAACTCTTCTTCTGAGAAGTCGGCAGGATCTAGGTAGTATTCGTGCTCAGAGTTAGCAAGGTCTGCTTTGATCTCTTCCTGACGCAGCTTAAACGCATCAGAAACGTATTTAACGAAAATTAAGCCCAGCACAGCGTGTTTGTATTGCGCTGCATCTAATGTTGAGCGTAGCTTGTCTGCCGCTGTCCAGAGCTTACTTTCAAGCTCTTTCAGGAATAGTTGTTCTTGTTGGTTCATTCTGGTTTTCTTTGATTCGAAAATATTGCGTGCATTCTACCAGTAAGTAGGCGATTTACCTTGATTTCTGCCTTACTTAATAGTGATTTTTATGAAGTAAGGAGCACATCATGGTGGCTTGGAACAAAGGTAAACGAGTTGGTCAGAAAAAAGCGTTCACATTAGAGGATATTTGGCGGATTCGTATTCGCTTGGAATTGGAAGAACGCTTGTTTGAGTT
The DNA here is from genome assembly GCF_050337445.1 of Vibrio minamisatsumaniensis. NCBI lineage: Bacteria > Pseudomonadati > Pseudomonadota > Gammaproteobacteria > Vibrionales > Vibrionaceae > Vibrio > Vibrio minamisatsumaniensis. The sequence continues at coordinate 35,186 of NZ_JAKJSY010000035.1, forward strand.
GGCACTGTTTAATCTTGCCATTGATAGCAAGCTGAGGTCTTGTGACCTGCGTAACCTCAAGGTACAAGATGTCAGTCGCAGTGTGTGATGTCGAGAGCCATCGTGAAACAACAGAAGACCCAGCAAGAGGTACACTTCGAAATCACACCAAAGACACAACAAACGTTGTCACAGTGGATCATTCAAAATGCGTTGGCACCAACGGACTTCCTCTTTCCAAGCCCGCGCCGTGAGGAACAGCCAATTTCATACCATTACTACACTACGCTCGTGAACCGCTGGGTGACCGATATCGGTTTAGACAGAACGCAACACGGCACGCATTCACTACGTCGAACCAAGGCTTCTTTGATCTACGCTAAAACCAAGAATCATAGGGCTATTCAATTACTTCTAGGTCATGCTAAGTTAGAAAGTACGATTGAATACCTTGATGTCGAAATTGAAGATGCGCTAAGGATTTCAGAGAGTTGTGAGACGTGAAGGATATTAGAATTCAGATACAAGTTGCACTCTGCGTTAAGTCACCATTACTACAACTCAAGTTCAATAGGTTCTAAAGCGAGTAATGACTGGTACAAAGCGTTAGATCTCAATCTACGCTCAGAAGAAAACATTCTTAAAATAACCCACAACAGAAAAAAAGGGAAATGGCAGCCTAAGCATCCCCCTGTCAGTCATGATGATGTTATATCACGATTAACGTTGAGATAAGATCAATTTGAGTTAACCGATTATTAAATCAAACCACGGATTGAGCTTAGCCACTAAGGAAAGAGAATGGATACACTTTGGGAACAGTTTGCGTTTTCGGCTTCGGTGACAGGCCCTATCTGTTTAATGCTGTTTCTTGGTGTTATGCTCAAGCGAATTGGCTTAATTAATGACAATTTCATTGATGTCGCATCCAAGGTGGTATTTCAAGTCACCCTACCTGCGATGTTATTTCTCAGCATTGTTCAATCTGACCATGATTTTACCGCGAGTGGTCAACTTATCATTTTTGGCTTAGTCGCTAATCTTGCTTTCTTCGTGTTCACTACGATCAGTACTAAAGTGGCCTTTAAAAAACCGCAAGACCAAGGGGTTATTGTGCAAGGTGGCTTTCGTGCCAATACCGCCATTATTGGACTCGCTTATGTTGCCAATATCTACGGGAACGATGGCGTTGCTCTCGCCGCCCTTTATGTCGCCTCGCTGACGGTTCTCTATAACATTCAGGCCGTTATCGCGCTCACTCCAAAAGGGCAAGAGTCAGGGGGGAAAGCCATTCAAGTGATTGTTAAAACGCTCACTAGAAACCCTCTTATTATCTCGATAGCGATGGGGGTCTTGTTCTACTTACTCTCGATTCCAGTCCCAAAAATGGTGACCGATGCAGGGCGGTATTTCGCCAATATGACGTTACCGTTGGCTCTGTTATGTACCGGAGGTTCGCTTGATATACGTTCTCTGAAAAAAGACAAGGGCTCAACCTGGTTCTCTGCGGGATACAAGCTGGTTTTGGCTCCGCTAATGATCACTTCAGCGGCGCTATTTTTCGGTTTTAGAGGGTTAAATCTTGGTCTTATTTTCTTGATGAGCGCTGCACCAACTGCCGCCGCAAGCTATGTGATGGCACGTGCGATGGGCGGAAATTCAACACTGGCAGCCAATATTATCGCACTGACTACTGTTGTTTCACTTATCACTTGTACGCTTGGTATATTCACACTAACCGCAATGGATTTAATATAGCTGAGACGAGCGTCAAAAAAATCAATATAAGCCTTATATCCAAGGCCTCCACCTTTGATTTAAAGCTAACAGCTTCCACATAAAGACTGCTAGATTCTACGAAATTTTTTCTTAGAGATCTGATATGTCTACCGTTCAATATACGCCTTCACAACGCATCGCCAGTATCGAGCTGGGTCGAGTGATTGCTATCTTAGCGATCATTGGTTTACACGGCCAAATGGCACTTACTTATTGGCAAATCAATGACGTTCCATGGGTTGGCTATGTGCTCAACCAATCCGCTCGTTTCGCCGTACCTTTGTTCTTCCTTATTTCCGGCTATCTGATTCAACCTAAGCTTACCGCCTCGCCTTGGACAACAGTGATCAACTATTCCAAACCACTGCTGAAAGTCTGGTTGGCATGGAGCATCATTTGTTTAGTCATGCCTTTCAACCTCGCGAAGGTAGAAGAATTTGGCTATCTAGCCGAACGTGAAGGCTATTGGGGCTTCTTAATGAATACCCCTCTCAACTCTTTTTTAGAGGGCGGATTGGTGCACTTATGGTTCATTCCTGCTCTAGTGTGCGCCGTTTTAATCATCGCCTTAATGGTTGAGATGAAACTCGATAAACGACTATTGCCTGTGGCAATTTTACTTTACGTATACGGAGTGTTGGCAGGCAGTTACACAAGTTTAACCGACCTCAGTGCTCCTTTCTTTACTCGCAATGGCCCGTTCTTTAGCACGTTAATGGTGAGTTTAGGTTTTATCATTCGTCAGCATCAATGGAAAATATCATCCGCTAAGGCATTGGGGTTATTCGCGTTAGGCATGGTGATTCATTTTGCTGAGGCAGCATGGTTAACCCAGTTTGATATCGCCTTTAATACTCACGATTTCTTGTTTGGTACGGCTTTGTGGGGCGTGGGGGTGTTCATGTGGCTTTTAGCTAATCCAAACCTCGGTGACTACGCTTGGGTTCGTGCCATTTCAAACCGTATGTTGGGTATCTACGTAAGCCATCTGTTGATCATTATCATGTTGTTCAATGTCTGCCGAATACTGGGGATCACAGAAATGGCAAAAGACGTCACCGTATTCTTTGCAACATTTGTACTAAGCTTAATGTTAGTGACCGTTATTGAAAGGACACCACTAAAACCGTGGCTGTTGCGTTAACTCAATAACAACATTAATACCGAATTGAGCGAAACTAATGCGTCCACAAAGTCAGATAGAAAGGCATAAACTCCCGCTCGATGTTCGCATATAGCATCAAAGAGGTTACAACTTGATTGTAACCTTTTCTTTTTCAGGACGAAGAATGAAAATCAACCAACCAACAACCGCTGTTATTTTCTTCGCTTTGTTGATTAGCCCCTTTGCATTTTCAAGCAGTGAGTTACCTTGGGTATTTGTAAAAAGCGAAGCGGGTATCATCATTCACAAAAGGGCGCATCGTGCAGGCTTGGTTGAGATACGAGCGCAAATGCAAACCCCCACCACTTATTCCGGTTTTTTGTCGCTATTGGAAGACAGTCAGAACGTACCGAATTGGGTTGATAATGTGTCGGAAAGTCGAGTTTTGAGGCAAATTTCAGCAACGGAAAATATCGTTTATACCCAATTCAAAGCACCTTGGCCTGCCAGAGACCGAGATATGGTGGCCTACTCTAAATACACAATTGACAATGATCAGTTTATTTTGTCGATTAAAGATGCATCGACTTATTTGCCCAAAGAGCCCGGGTATATTCGAATTTACAATGTAAAAGCTTTATGGACACTTCAGCCACTCAACAATAGTAATACCTACATCACCTATACCGCGTACGCCAACGCGGGCGGTATTCTGCCCAATTGGTTAATGAACAAATTATCCATTAGCAGCGCATTGAACACATTTAAAGGGTTAAGAGAGCAGTTACCCAAATACCAAAGCCAACAACACCCAAACCTACCAAGCGAGTGAGCGAATTCGGATGCAGATACAAACTAAGCCACAAAAGCATGCATTATGCTTGTTAGGTTTTACGTGTCAAAAATCATCAACAACAGCCATAATAAATAAACCCCGCTTGATGGTCGCCAAACGGGGTTTTCTTTTTATGACGTGTGAAATCAAGCAGGATTCACGTTACAAAATCATGCTCATCAAGAACATCGCGCCAAAGGCATTCAACACTGAAATCGCGATCATCACTGGGATATAACGACCTTCAGTCCCAATTGGGCCCATAATACGCCCCATGTATTGCACTTGTGAGCCCATCAAGTAAATAGCAGGCGCCAAGATAGCGATATGAGTTCCGTTCAGGATACCTTGATCAAACAGCGTGATAACCACACCGACCGCTCCCCCCATCGACATCCAAGCGCCAATCAATACGGCAGCCGCTTCACCGGGTAAGCCAAATACAGCCATGATAGGCGCAAACACGCTACCCATCAGATCCAACGCTCCGGTAATTTGCAACGCTTTGATGATCACAAACGCCATTAAAACATTAGGCACAGTCGAAGTGGTCGCAATTACCCAGCCTTTCTTAGCACCTTCCACGAAAATATCAGTAACCATTGGTTTTTTTGCTTTCACTTCGCTCATAATGCCACTTCCTCTTCCAATTTTTGTTTTTGTTCTTTTTCTGATTTTGGTTTGTCTTCTTTGCCTTCAGTAATATTGAGGTAGATACGGAACAGGTTCGCACCGACAAATTTGAAAACAAACATCACAGCAACCGCTAAACCAATAGACGATGTTACCGCAAGAGATCCATCCATCGCCGTGAGAGTAAACAACACCGCGCCCGATGAAAAAAAGTTAACGATCGCCGCACCAGCTGTGAACTGAAACATAGTAAAAACGTCGGTTTCACGCTTAGTAAGATGTCCCTCATCTTTCAACTGCCGAGTCATTGCGGCACCAGCGTCAGTACTTTGTAGAGAGGCAATAAGAGCCAAACCAGAATTACCAGGAATCCCCATTAAAGGACGAAGCATAGGAGTAAGCAATCTGCGCGCGGCATCAAGAGCACCATAATGCTCAAGTACGTTGATCATACCAAGTGCAAACATTACGGTCGGAATCAATGTCAAAGCAAAAATAAAGCCGTCACGAGCTCCATTACCACCTTGGCCACGCAATGACGTTGTTGCTGCTTGAATACCATCAGCCGTTTCAGTGACATCGTAAGCAACTTTGCCAAATGAACCATTGAGCGTCGTAAAATCGAACACTCCATACCATTCATTTGACTGCATTAAGCCCGAAAAAAACACAATCGCAAAAGCGAGTGCAATGTAACTCCCGACCGTGACTTTACGATCGGTATTGGTTGGATTAGTCATAATGGCCTCTATACATCTGGTTTATGTGGAACAGAACACGTAATCAATAATGCAAACTAATTACTCGAAAGTGTGTGACTAAAATCAAATAGTTCCGCGGTTTAAACGAAAGAGACAATGGAATATTTAAAACTGTGACGTGGATTTAAATGCAGGAGAACATACTGTTTGAAGCCAAATAAATAACATACAGCACTAAATATAAACCACTTTAATAGCATAAAAAAAAGCAGAAAAATCAATGATGATTGCTCCATGTTTTTTATCATTTGAGCAACAGTAACCAACCGGAAATTTATAGTTTTTTCACCATAATCTATTGAATAAACAGACATCTATCACGCCCTACCTGGTTATTTAGGTCTACGCTTTTATGCGTGTTAATAACTCATTAACTTCGGAGCGCAAACCATGGTAGGTATCCAGCTTTCTGCTGTTCTCTCATTATTATTCTTTTCGACAGCCGCAAGTGCTGCCACATCACCGCTAGGAGAACCTCTCAAGCTCACCAGCTCGTTTGCTGGCTATCTTTCTCTGACCATTTTCGTCATTGCTTATATCGTGGTGATGATGGAAGAGTACCTAAAGCTCCGAAAATCTAAGCCCGTTTTACTTGCGGCAGGTCTCATCTGGATCATCATTGGTTTTACCTACCAAGAGCACGATCTTGTTGAGGTGGCTAAACAGGCTCTCGAGCACAACCTACTGGAATACGCCGAGTTGTTACTTTTCCTACTCGTGGCGATGACTTACATCAGTGCCATGGAAGAGAGAAGGTTATTTGATGCCCTACAAGCGTGGATGGTGGGCAAGGGCTTCAATTTCCGATCATTGTTCTGGATAACCGGTATTCTGGCCTTTTTTATTTCGCCGATTGCCGATAACCTCACCACCGCGCTATTAATGTGTGCCGTGGTTCTCAAGGTCGCAGGATCGAATCCCAAATTCGTTAACCTCGCCTGCGTAAATATCGTCATTGCAGCCAACGCTGGCGGCGCTTTTAGCCCCTTTGGCGACATTACAACGCTCATGGTGTGGCAGGCTGGTTATGTGAGTTTTAGTGAGTTCATTCCTCTGTTTATTCCTTCCGTGGTGAACTATCTCGTTCCCGCACTGATCATGTCTTATTTTGTACCCACGACTCAGCCCGATACGGTTCATCAACACGTTGAATTAAAACGTGGCGCAAGACGCATTGTATTCTTGTTCATCATGACAATAGCGACCGCCGTTGCTTTCCATGCAGTACTTCATTTCCCTCCTGTGATGGGGATGATGATGGGACTGGCCTATCTGCAATTCTTTGGCTTTTACTTACGTAAGACCTTACCTAATTCACTCGCGAAGAAAAAAGCGGTGGCGATTGCCAACAACGATGAAGGGGCATTGAAGCGACTCGGGTCAGTTGTGCCCTTTGATGTATTTCGAAGAGTATCGCATGCCGAATGGGACACACTGCTGTTCTTCTACGGGGTTGTAATGTGTGTCGGTGGTTTAAGTTTACTGGGCTATTTGGAACTCGCTTCAGGCATAATGTACAGCCAATGGAATCCCATTTGGGCCAACATCATGGTGGGGATCTTGTCTGCGATTGTCGATAACATTCCGGTGATGTTTGCGGTGTTATCCATGGAGCCACAAATGTCGATGGGTAACTGGCTACTTATTACCTTAACCGCAGGCGTTGGCGGCAGCTTACTGTCTGTAGGCAGTGCTGCAGGTGTGGCACTAATGGGGGCAGCACACGGCAAATATACCTTCTTTGGTCACTTAAAATGGATGCCAGTGATCATGATAGGTTACGCCATCAGCATCGCTGATCATCTATGGCTTAATGGTCGCCTTTTCTAGTGATATGAAGGCTCAAAAACTTGATACCCTTGTCCAGTCAAATTACTGGACATCGGCTTTGGATGCGTGAGTCACACCTTTAACGCAACGCTTTCCGATGCTAGCCGTTGCGTTATTCGGAGCGAAGAACAGATAAATCAAAAAAAAAGTTTAAATTTCGTTCAATTCGACTAAGTTTACTTTAGAGAAAGGATTCTACTCACAACGTCAACGATAGGTACTGAGCACACAAAGATGCTAAGACCTATTGAATAATAAGGAAAAAGGCTATGGATCTTCACACGTGTCGAATTGTGTTATCAAACCAACAAGTTCTCATCTGTCAATCGGTCGAACAATCTCTCAACCTACTTGAGGAACAAGCTGACAAAGGGATTGCCAAGATTGAAATTGATGCCACTGATGGGCATCAAATCCATTCGTACCTGTCTCACTCTCTTGAAGAGTCAATCGAAAACTTGATGAACCTCTAACCTCTAACCTCTAACCTCTAACCTCTTCGCGAGGTGACCGATACTAGGCTAACACTGATTTGAAAATAAAATGGCTCCCAAAGGAGCCATTTTATTCAATCAACAAAACGTATTGATGGCAACGAAAGCCATTATTCCGGTGTTTGTTCTGCCGCTTGTTGCAGCGTATACGCTGTTGATGGGTCAATCTCATTCACGAGTTTTTCAACCTGTATAATCGCCTCAACTGAAGTACTGCTTTTACGGTAGCTCAAGTAAATTGGCCGATACCAGTCTTCGATCCCTTTCACTTTGTGTAACTGACCCGAAGCAATAAAAGGTTCCACTAGCGATACCGGTAAGTAAGCGCTCCCCCCTTTCTCCAAGATAAAGTCTAAAGCGATACGAGCCGTTGAGGTGCGTAAATACGGAGCAGGCACTTTGGGGTGACGCTCAGCGTGTTCAGAGCCAAAACGCGTTCCCCAGTCTACATAGACATATTTATGTTGGAATACCGACTCCAGATCATCTTGCTGCGTTGATACCAACACCAAAACCAAATCAGCCACTTTTTTACAATTCAACTCTTCCGCTTTGATCTGATCGAAAGCGAAAGCCATATCTAAGGTTCTTTCTAACAAGTGACGATTGAGTTGCTCTCGGCCCATCACCTCGGCCATAAAGCCATATCCCCCCAGAGAATCGGTCACTACACTCAAACAATTTTGCAGATACGCATCCCAAATATTCGGAGTACCACCCAGCGTTAACTGCAAGGCTTTACCACTCTCTAACGACAGTTCAAATTTGGCTTGTTGTAAAGTAGAAACCATCACTTCAGCATAACCTATCAAACGCTCACCTGAAGAGGTGAGTTTGATATTATTACGGTCACGAATGAAGAGCTGAGTATCAAAATAGCCTTCTAACTGTTTGATACGCGCACTCACCGCCGCCTGTGTTAAATACAAATTTTCCGCTGCACGCCCAAAATGGCGCACCCTTGCAACCTCAAGAAAGGTTCTGAATACTTTTACATCCATCAAATACATCTCTGTAATAAATCTGCCAACTAGCCGATCTAGGAT
>NZ_JAKJSY010000036.1:0-43120 GCF_050337445.1 Vibrio minamisatsumaniensis
ATGCAGATATCTTTATATGCAGATATCTTTATTAATGAATAAGAATGACATATGCGCAATACAGAAAAACAAGACAACTTAGTTCGCGCTTTTAAATCGCTATTAAAAGAAGAACGTTTTGGTTCACAAGGTGAAATTGTTGATGCCCTAAAACACGAAGGTTTTGAGAGCATTAATCAGTCTAAAGTTTCGCGTATGTTAACCAAGTTTGGGGCTGTTCGAACACGCAATGCCAAAATGGAGATGGTTTACTGTCTGCCTGCTGAGCTAGGAGTTCCAACCGTTTCTAGTTCTCTAAGAGAGTTAGTGTTAGATATTGACCACAATAATGCCTTGGTTGTCATACATACCGGACCAGGTGCGGCACAACTGATCGCTCGCTTACTGGACTCATTAGGTAAGTCGGAAGGCATACTCGGCGTCGTCGCTGGTGATGATACCATCTTCATCACCCCAACCTTAACAGTAACGACTAAGCAATTGTTCGATTCAGTATGCGAACTGTTTGAATACGCTGGGTAATTTTTTACGGTTGCATAATCATTTATCACAATAATGGGTCATGAGCCAATCATTCACTTCGTGACCCAGATCACAGACTGAAATATCTTCTCCTTTTGCTGGTCATACAGGCCAACCTGTTGATTTAAAACAATTAACCATCAAATCAGACTCGATATCCCCGCCTCACTCACTAGATTTATTATCTATGTTTTTTAACATTTGAGTAATTTCCTGCCAAATTTTGCTATTATCCGGCCACTTTTTCATCACATGGATTGAAAAAGGTGCCGTTTCCAAATAGGAAACTCCAGAAACAACTACACTTGTTTCAGGGTTAATAATGAATAAAGGAAGGGAAATTCATGGCATTTACCAAACTTATCAAAGTTGGTGCTATTGCAGCTGCTGTAATGGGCGCTGGCGCTGTTAACGCTCAAGAGTTCATCACAATTGGTACCGGTTCAGTTACGGGTGTTTACTACCCAACTGGCGGTGCCATTTGTAAATTAGTGAACAAGGGCCGTAAGGACCATAACATTCGCTGTTCTGTTGAGTCGACAGGCGGTTCTATCTACAACGTTAACACCATCCGTGCTGGTGAACTTGATTTTGGTATTGTTCAATCGGACTGGCAATACCATGGCTACAACGGAACAAGCAAGTTCAAAGATCAGGGCGAGTACAAAAAGCTGCGCGCTATGTTCTCTCTACATACAGAACCGTTCAACATCATTGCTCGTTCCGATTCTGGAATCAACAATGTTGCTGACCTCGCCGGCAAACGTGTCAACATAGGTAACCCAGGTTCAGGTGACCGTGCAACCATGGGCGTTGTCATGGACGCAATGGGTTGGACTAACGATAGCTTCAAACTGGCTTCTGAACTGAAAGGCTCTGAGCGTTCACAAGCACTTTGTGATAACAAGATTGATGCATTCATCTACATGGTTGGCCACCCGAATGGATCAATCAAAGAAGCAACGACGTCTTGTGATGCAAAACTGGTTTCAGCAACCGGACCACAAATCGACAAAATCGTAGCTGAAAACCCATACTACGCTTACACCACAGTACCTGCTGGTATGTACCGAGGCACAGATGCTGACGTAAACAGCTTCGGTGTAGCTGCAACAATGGTCACAACGTCAGATGTTTCTGATGAAGTCGCCTACAACGTTGCTAAGGCTGTATTTGAAAACTTTGCCACCTTCAAACGCCTACATCCTGCCTTTGCAAACCTGAAAAAAGAAGACATGGTTAAAGCGGGTATCTCGATCCCACTTCACCCTGGCGCAGTAAAATACTACAAAGAAGTCGGCCTTCTAAAGTAGCTCTACTTTAAGCCGACTCAACCAATAAGGAGGGGCATCCTCCTTATTGGCTTTTCACGTTTATAAAAACAATATAAGTGAAAAGAGCAAACCTTTAAGTTTCTCCCATTTGGAGGACTTACCTTCGTATCAAGCCTAAGACAAAGCGGACAAAAATGTATTCCCTGTCAGTTCACGACACTGGATAAGGAATAAATATTGTCTCATTGTTCGTTATAAAGGCAGACCATCAATATTAAGGATAAAGTACATGACGCAGACAACATCACCGTCTCCAGATGTGCAAGAAATGGTGGCACAATCAGACACTGGTGCGCGTAGCCCTCACGGTATCCAAGGCCGTATTTTATGGTTTGTGCCTCTCTGTTGGTCACTGTTCCAACTTTGGTATGCATCTCCGCTGCCGTTCATTTTTAACTTCGCTATTTTAAATGACACTGAAGCTCGAGCGATTCACCTTACCTTTGCTATTTTCCTAGCCTTTACCGCTTATCCAGCCATGAAGAACTCGCCTAGGGATCGCATCCCTGCTGTCGACTGGATATTAGCGCTGGTAGGCAGTTTTTCAGCTTCTTATATCTATATTTTCTATACAGAACTTGCTGGCCGTTCAGGCGCACCCACTACATTCGATATTGTTGCAGCGGTATTCGGTATGGTTTTACTGCTTGAAGCAACACGACGCGCTTTAGGTCCACCTCTTATGGTTGTGGCAGCTGTATTCCTACTTTACACCTTTGGCGGTCCACACATGCCCGACGTGATCGCCCACAAAGGTGCGAGCCTAAACAAGGCAATGTCGCATCTGTGGCTAACAACTGAAGGTGTATTTGGTGTTGCACTTGGTGTATCAACGTCATTCGTATTCTTGTTTGTACTGTTTGGTGCAATGCTAGAACGTGCGGGGGCGGGTGCTTACTTCATCAAGGTTGCATTCTCTCTACTTGGTCATATGAAAGGCGGCCCAGCAAAAGCCGCCGTTGTCGCATCAGGCCTTTCTGGTCTCGTGTCCGGTTCATCGATCGCTAACGTGGTCACTACCGGGACTTTCACCATTCCTTTGATGAAAAGAGTCGGATTCTCAGGTGAAAAAGCCGGGGCGGTAGAAGTTGCCGCTTCAACCAATGGTCAATTAACACCACCCATCATGGGGGCTGCTGCGTTCTTGATGGTTGAATATGTGGGCATCTCTTATGTAGAAGTCATCAAAGCCGCACTACTGCCTGCCCTGATCTCTTACGTCGCTCTCATTTACATTGTTCACTTAGAAGCCTGTAAAGCAGGCATGACTGGCTTACCTCGCCGTCACACACCAACTATCGTACAAAGCCTCCTCTCTTTCACTGGTACCATTTTAGGTCTCTGTGTGGTCAGTGCTGCGGTTTACTACGGTGTCGGTTGGACAAAAGATGTCTTTGGCGATGCCGCAACACCGATGGTGACGGCTGCTCTATTGATCGCCTATATTGCCTTGGTCCGTGTTTCAGCAAAATATTCAGCGGAAGGTGGCATGGATATCGATGCCGAGCTAACGGAAGTTCCGGATCCTGGCCCTACGATTAAATCGGGCCTGCACTTCCTACTGCCTATCGTGGTGCTTGTTTGGTGTCTGACTGTCGAGCGTTTCTCTCCAGGCCTTTCTGCCTTCTGGGCGACTGTATTTATGATCTTCATTTTGACCACACAGCGTCCTTTAATGACTCTGATGAACAAGTCGGACGATCTTGCAGAGCAAACGAAAGCAGGGTTCATTGACTTATTAGAGAGCTTGGTGGCAGGTGCTCGCAACATGATCGGTATCGGTGTCGCGACAGCCGCAGCAGGTACGGTTGTCGGCGTGGTAACTCTGACCGGCATCGGCTTAGTCATGACCGACTTCGTTGAGTTCATCTCTGGCGGCAGTATCATTCTTATGCTGCTGTTTACAGCGGTCATCAGCTTGATCTTAGGGATGGGCTTACCCACAACGGCAAACTACATCGTTGTATCGACCTTGATGGCTCCGGTAATTGTTACCTTAGGCGCGGCGCACGGCCTAATCATTCCACTGATTGCGGTTCACTTATTCGTGTTCTACTTCGGTATTCTTGCCGATGATACACCTCCGGTTGGTTTGGCTGCATTCGCAGCCGCCGCGATTGCAAAGTCAGACCCTATTCGAACGGGTATTCAAGGATTTACCTACGACATCCGGACCGCGATATTACCGTTTATGTTCATTTTCAATACCCAACTACTTTTGATGGGCATTGATTCTTGGTGGCATCTAGTACTGACAATCTTCTCTTCGGTAACGGCTGTACTGATCTTTGCCGCTGCAACGCAAGGTTGTTGGTTTACCAAGAACAAGTGGTGGGAAACAGTACTGTTGTTAGTGCTAACTTTCTCTTTCTTCCGCCCAGGTTTCTGGTGGGACATGCTCTATCCAGAGAAAGTTCTTTCACCTGGAGTTGAGATCGCTCAAATCACAGAAGGTCTATCAGTGGGACAATCTCTTGAATTAAGAGTGGGGGGCGAAAACTTAGAAGGTGACTATTCTGAGAAAACGGTTCGCCTTCCATTTAAAGATTCTGCGATAACAAGTGAAGATCGGATTGCTTCAATGGGCCTAATGCTGACGAAATCTGAAGGCAAAATGATTGTCGACATGGTTGAGTTCGGTAGCCCAGCAGAAGCGGCTGGCATTGACTTTGATTGGGAAATTAAATCCGTTATCCAAGACGCAGAAAGACCAATGAAAGAGTGGGTATTCTTACCTGCCCTACTGATTTTAATTGGCTTAGCGATGAACCAAAGAAGGCGTGCTTGTCAGGATGAGATTAGCGCGTAATGGATAGAGCCAAGTACCGCTCAACTCTACTTGGCTTTATTACATGGAAAGGATAATCACAGCGCTTGGTCAAGACTCTGCGCTGATAAAAAAGAGAAAAACACATGTATAAACAAATCCTTGTTCCTGTTGATCTTAACGATAAAGGCTTTTCTGACAAAGCTGTTGAATTGGCGGTATGGCACGCAAAACACTGTAATGCTGAAATCCACATCTTGAACGTATTACCGGGGATTCACATGTCGATGGTAGCATCCTACTTCCCGAAAGATGCCGCAAATCAAATGAAGCTCGACGTTAAAAATCAGCTGAAAGAGTTTGCCGACAAATACATCGACGATACAGTGGTTTATAAGGTTCACGTTGCCGAAGGCAAGACCTACACGACGATTCTAGATTACGCAGAAAAGCTTGGGGCTGACCTTATCGTGATGCCTAGCCATAAGCGTTCGAAAATCGACAACGTGGTGCTTGGTTCTGTTGCAAGTAAAGTGGTACAGAACTCCCCCATCAATGTATTGGTCGTTAAGCCGCAAGGCTAACTTACTGAATCGACACAACGATTCCAAAAAGGTTGGCCTAAAAGCCAACCTTTTTTGTTTTGTGCTCGCACCATTTAATTCATCAATCAACTGACTAAGTTCTGCGGATTACCGGCAACAAACCCATCAATATTGTCGATTAATATATCAGACAGCTTTTGAATTGAACTGTCACTGCCCCACGCCACATGAGGTGTCAGCAGTAAATTAGGTAAGTGACTGTGAGCCAATAGTGGATTCGACCTGTCTGCCGGTTCTTGTGTAAACACATCCATACCCGCGCCTGCAATCTCATGATTTGTCAACGCTTCGACCAAGGCTTGCTCATCGACGAGTCCACCACGGCCTGCATTAATTAACACCGCACTTGGTTTCATCATTGCTAGCTCTCGCTCTGAAATCAGATTTCGAGTCGCGTCGGTCAGCGGACAATGTAAGCTGATCGCATCAGCTTGCTGCATCACAGTATCAAAAGGCAGATACCCCTCTCGACAACTGTTCGCCCCTTTGCGCTCTGCAAAAATAACGTTCATGCCTATCGCTTTAGCCAATATCGCCGTTGCTTGCCCTAAACTGCCGCTGCCGATTAAACCGAATGTGCTGCCTGCTACATCTTGAATCGGATGTGTAAAAAAACAGAACTGTTTATCCTTTTGCCACTCGTTAGCTTCGATGTCACGATGATAACCAACGAGGTTTCGCTTTAACGCAAACAGCATCGCAATAACATGCTCAGGAACCGATTGAGTCGCATAGCCTTGCACATTGGCTACTGCGATATTGTTACCCTTACAATACTCGACATCGACATTATTGACACCAGTCGCTGACACCGCGATCAACTTGAGTTGTTGTGCTTGAGCTAAATTGTCAGCGTTGAGTACAACCTTATTGGTAATAACAACATCCGCTCCCGCAACCCGATCAGCAACGAGTTCTGGAGCCGTAAAATCATACTCGACCCACTCATGTTCAAAGCAGAGAGGTTTCAAATGGATTTGAGATGGGATGGTGGCTCTATCAAGAAAGACCACTTTCAACTTCGGCATTGTACGTCCTTGAATTGATATTGATGACACCATTCTAAACTTTTCGCTTACTGTAGTCTGGAAGCTTTGGCGCAATTTCAAAGTGCTGCTCGATTTGTGGCGATGCTTGAGGATAAAACTCACACGGAACAAAGGCTTTGAATAACTGATCATTAGCCGGGTGATAAAAACAGAGTTCACATGCGTGCAAAGCTAACCTATCGCTATAGTTAAATGCATCTGGCGTGGCATAAAACTCGTCACCCACAATTGGATTCCCTATCGCCATACAGTGCACTCGCAATTGATGAGAACGCCCCGTTATTGGCAGTAGCTTCAATAAGGTCGTTTGCTCTTCCTCTTACTCAACCACATACCGCGTTTGTGATGCTTTGCCCTGTTCGAAACACACTTTTTGTCTTGGTCGATTCGGCCAATCACAAATAAGTGGCAAATCAATCAAACCCGCTGCTTTTTCCACTGAACCCCATACTCGCGCGTAATAGAGTTTGTGCGTCAGTCGATATTGAAACTGCTTTTTTAAATGACGCTCTGCCTGTTTGTGCTTGGCTAACAACATTAAGCCGGAGGTGGACATATCTAAGCGATGCACGACTTGAATATTCGGAAACTCGATAACCAACCGACTCCACATACTGTCGTAATGATCAGGCAATCGACCCGGAACAGAAAGTAGACCTGCAGGTTTGTTGACCACGAGAATATCGTCATCTTGATAAACAATATCAATCCAAGGGTCACGTGGTGGAGTGTACAGTTCTAACGCCATTGAATCCTCTTAGTGGCTGCTTAATAAATGACTTAGTGACCACTCTGTTTATTAAAAAGTACAATTTAAACCATTTTTGTACATAAAAGTTGACGACTTTACAAAACATGGTATTGATAGAGTCTCGAATAATAGGAACCTCAACATCAAAGGAAAAATGATGGAAAGTATGGTGAAAACCCCCACCCAACAAGCACAAAAACCGGCCTCCCTATCAAGTTTAGTCAAATCTCTTGGCCCAGGTATTATGATGGCTGCCGCGGCTGTCGGCGGCTCTCATTTAGTCGCCTCAACCAAAGCTGGCGCTATTTATGGTTGGCAGCTCGCGGCTCTTATTATCCTTGTTAACGTGTTCAAATACCCATTTTTTAGAGCCGGGATCCAATACACTCTCGGGACCGGTCAAAGCTTGGTGGAAGGTTACTCTAACCTAGGTCGCCCATACCTTGTGATTTTTTCGATCTTGAGTGCTATTTCCGCAGTCGTGAATACCGCTGCCTTGCTGTTATTCAGTGCCAGCCTACTCAGTTACTTTGTTCCTTTCGATTTGGCCACCAGTACGCTTTGTATGATCGTACTCGCGACCTGTTTGATCATTCTATTTGCGGGCCACTATCGCGCTCTTGATACGCTATCTAAAGTGATCATGGCGATCCTGACCATTACAACCTTAGCGGCGGTTGCGATTGCTATCGGCTCTCCGGTTGAACCTGATGCGGCTTTTGTTCCCCCATCACCTTGGTCATTGGCCGCTATTGGCTTTATCGTGGTGACCATGGGTTGGATGCCTGCGCCTATCGAGATCTCCAGCATCACCTCTATGTGGCTAAAAAGCCAAAAAGAGAAACAAGAAGTGACCGCTCAATCAGCACTGTTCGATTTCAATGTCGGCTATATTGGTACCGCATTGCTTGCTTTAGTGTTTGTTGCGTTAGGCGCGCTAGTGCTTCATGGTTCCGGTGTTGAACTGTCTCGATCTGGTGTTGGCTTCACTCATCAATTGGTCGGCATCTATGCGTCTACAATTGGTGAATGGTCTCGTCCATTAATCGCTGTTGTCGCTTTTTTCTGTATTTTTGGCAGCACCATTACGGTTATTGATGGCTACTCACGAGTGCTTGCTGAATCACAGCGCTTGCTACTCAAAAAAGAGTCGAATCCAAGAATGCTGCAAGGCTGGATCATCATTATCTCTATCGCTGCATTGGCGATTGTGATGTTCTTTAGCGCAGCACTGATGCCAATGCTTGATTTTGCGATGGTGCTTGCCTTTGCGACTACGCCATTCTTCGCGCTGCTTAACTTCATCTTAGTGAACAAAGCTAAGCTTCCAGAAGCACTGGCCATTGGCAGCAAACTAAAATGGCTGTCTGTCGCGGGTCTTGTTTACCTGTTTGGTTTCTTGGCGGTATTTGTTTGGTGGAAGTGGTTAATGTAATTCCTCAGCCAATACATCTTTCAACCACCAATACACTTTTCAAACGCTAGATAAACATAAGGCCTTCATCATGAAGGCCTTATTTCGTTGCAGCATGTCGCTAATTGAAAACTAGTTGTGAGAAACCACAATCAAGCGTAAGGAATCTAGCTGAACCTGAGCTTTGCTGATATAACCTGTCAGTTCATTGATTTGAGTTTCAATGACCTCTAGCTCTTCATCACGAATGTTAGGGTTCACGGCTTTAAGCGCTTGTAGACGCTCTAATTCACCGTTCAGGTTAGTCTGCATGTCTCGTTGAGCTTGTTCACGTACTTCTTCCACTTTAGGGAGTACGTGCGTCTCAGCCGCTTCGATGAGCTTATGAATCTCACCTTGTACCGAGTTAACCAACTTGCTCGCTAGGTGACGGTTTACAGGGCTGAGTTGACGGTTAAAGCTGTCGAACTCAACCTGAGCTGATAAATCATTACCACGGCCATCCATCATCAAACGAATTGGCGTCTTAGGTAAGAACTGGCTGATACCGCTGCGTTTCGGTGCTTGCGCATCCACTAGGTAAACCAACTCAAGCAGGATAGTACCTACTGGCAGCGCTTTGTTTTTCAGTAGCGATACCGCTGATGCACCAACACCTTCACTCAGTAGCAGATCGATACCGCCCTGAATCATTGGGTGTTCCCAGCTAATGAAGTTCATGTCTTCACGAGAAAGCGCCGTATCACGGTCAAACGTAATGGTTGCGCCTTCGTATGGTAAGCCTGGGTAACTTGGTACCATCATGTGTTCAGACGGCGTCACAACCAGAGCATTCTCACCCTTGTCGTCTTGGTTTAAGCCAATCGTGTCGAACAGGCTCAGGGCAAACGTCACTAGGTTAGTATCGCCGTCAGTCGACGCAATCTTCTCTGCAATTTCATGCGCTTTGTCGCCGCCGTTTGAGTGCATCTCTAGTAGGCGATCTCGGCCTTTTTCTAGATCTGATTTCAAGCTTTGATTTAGCTTAGCCGACGCTTCAATCACTTCATCAAGTTGCTCTGTGTTACCCGAAGCCAGCATCTCGATAAGAACATCTGAGTACTTATCGTAAACCGTGCGACCCGTTGGACAAGTTTCCGCAAACGCATTCAGACCTTCATCGAACCAACGCGCAAGAATCGCCTGTGATGTGCCTTTGAGATAAGGAACATGAATGTCGATATCACGCAGTTGACCGATACGGTCCAAACGACCAATACGTTGCTCAAGCAAGTCTGGGTTGAACGGTAGATCAAACATCACTAATTGGTTAGCGAACTGGAAGTTACGACCTTCAGAGCCGATTTCACTACAGATCAGAACCTGAGCACCGCCCTCTTCTTGAGCAAAGTAAGCTGCCGCTTTATCACGCTCTAGAATCGACATGCCTTCATGGAATACCGTTGCACGTACACCTTCACGCTCACGCAGTGCTTGCTCTAATTGCAAAGCCGTACTTGCACGAGAAGCGATCACTAGGATCTTTTCGCTGCGCTTGTCTTGGATCTTTTCAATCAACCAGTTAACGCGTGAATCGAACTGCCACCAGCTTGAGTCTTCACCTTCAAACTCTTGGAAGATCTCTTCTGGGTACAGCATCTTCATTGCACGAGCCTCGGGGGCCATCTTGCCCCCGATCATGCCCGATACACGCATCGAGGTTGTATACTGCGTTGGAATCTCCATCGGCAGTAGGTTGACATTACGCTTAGGGAAGCCTTTGATTGCAGCACGTGTGTTTCTGAAAAGAACACGACCTGTACCATGGCGATCCATAAGGTTATCAATTAATTCTTGGCGAGCTAACGCTTGCTCTTCTTCGCTACTATCACCCTCGATAACGCGGAATAGAGGCTCAACATCTTGCTCAGAAAGCAGTTCAGTAATCTGGTTCTTCGCGCTGTTTTCAAGCTTCACACCTGAGAACAGAGCCGTTACTGCATCTGCAACCGGTGCGTATTGCTCTTCTTCTTCTACGAATGCTTGGTAATCGTAGAAGCGATCAGGATCCAGCAGACGCAGACGCGCAAAGTGACTTTCACGACCCAGTTGCTCAGGCGTTGCAGTGAGTAGTAGTACACCAGACGTATTTTCCGCTAGGCCTTCCACCACTTGATATTCACGGCTTGGTTTGTCTTGGCTCCACTCAAGGTGGTGCGCTTCATCGACCACCAACAAGTCCCACTCGCCTTCAAGTGCTTGCTCGTAGCGCTTACGGCTCTTACGTAGGAAGTCCAACGAACACAGAACGTATTGCTGGGTATCAAATGGGTTGTCTGATTCGGCGAAGGCTTCAATACAACGCTCTTCATCAAAGATAGAGAAATGCAGATTGAAACGGCGCATCATCTCGACTAACCACTGGTGTTGTAGCGTTTCAGGCACCACAATCAGAATACGTTCCGCACGGCCAGACAACACCTGTTGGTGGATGATCATACCCGCTTCGATGGTTTTACCTAGGCCAACTTCATCGGCGAGTAAAACACGCGGAGCGTGGCGACGCCCCACTTCATGAGCGATGTATAACTGGTGAGGAATCAAGCCAGCACGCATACCACACAAGCCACGCATAGGGCTCTTGTGTTGTTGGTACTGGTTGCTCAGCGCGCGGTAACGCAACACAAAATTATCCATACGGTCGATTTGACCCGCGTACAATTTGTCTTGTGGCTTGTTAAAGCGGATTTGGTTACTTAAAAAGATTTCACGCAGAGTCACCTCTGTCTCTTGAGTATCTTCACGAGTGCCTAAGTATGTCAGTAACCCTTTATCTTCGATAACTTCCTCGACAGATAGAGACCAACCTTCTTGGCATTCGATGACATCGCCTACATTAAACGTTACTCGGGTTACGGGAGCATCAGTACGTGCATAAACACGGTTTTCTTCTGATGCTGCAAACATTAGTGTCACTGTGCGAGCATCCATTGCTACAACGGTACCTAAACCTAAATCGCTCTCCGTATCGCTTATCCAGCGTTGCCCCAAAGCAAATGTCATGAATCGACTACCTCAATCTTATAGTTGGAATTTGGTCTTCTTAACTGCAGTTTCAAACAAGAACGCTCGCGTTCCTGAACTAAAAATATAGCCAAAAATACCTAGTTTGCAGCCACTTTTTAAGTGCGCTCTCAATAATCAATATCTCGAGAAAATGGTGCAGAAAAAGGTCGCTAATCTTACTCGATGCTGTGATTTAGGTCACGCCTAAAGGCGATGATTTCACACTTTTTTTCTGTTTTCGTCAGTGCAATCAAACTGTCAAAAATTCATGGTTAATCTATCAGTAGCAGATTGCTGCTCTCAAACGAATACGCCATATTCACTCATAACGATATGGCGCTGTTCCTCTAGATGAAGTTTAGGTGAGTAGTTGACTATCACCAGAATCAGAGACTAATCTTTATATGAGTTTTATCTACGTTCAATGAATGCAAAGCAAGCCGCACGTCGGCAAGGAGATGCTATGGGCGAGACCAACCGGAAGCTATTTGTTTTAGACACCAATATCCTACTTCACGAACCCTTCGCTATATTTTCTTTCCAAGAGCACGATGTCGTTATCCCCATGACAGTGCTAGAAGAACTCGACAGAATCAAAGACAGTAAAAGAGACGTTGCTCGAGACGCGAGAATTGCGATTCGAACGCTCGAAGACCTGTTCAGGGAAGCCACACCAGACCAAATATCGGAAGGCATCCCTTTTTCTAAAGACATAAACGCATCCGGCAGTATTTCAATACTCGCTGACTACGAACTTCAAGAAAGCATCAAAGCCTTCGCTGATGACAAGGCCGGTGATAACCGAATCCTCAACGCAGTCCTCTATCTTCAAAATAAACGCGCGCCACGCGAAGTGGTTCTTATCACCAAAGACATCAACATGCGCTTACGAGCCAAAGGCGCTGGGGTTCGTTTTGTCGAAGATTATCAAACCGACCAACTGATTGATGATATCCAATACCTCACCAAAGGCTTCCAACAACTGGAAGGCTCGTTTTGGGATGGTATCGATAATGTCGAGAGCAGAAGTTTAGGCGGAAAGACGCTGCACACCTTAGCAAGAGCACCTTTCGAGCCAACCTTCCTCAACCAATATGTGATTGACGAAAAAAGTGATTTTGCCGCTCGAGTCGAGGAGATTGAGCCGGAAAGCATTACCCTGAGAGACCTCAGCCGCGAACGACTGATGAATCGCAGGGCATGGGACATCACACCAAAGAACGTCTATCAGGGTATGGCGATTGATGCACTACTCGACCCTGATATTGATCTTGTGATTCTCACTGGCGCCGCAGGTAGTGGTAAAACGCTGTTAGCCATGGCTGCTGCACTTGAACAAACCATTGAACACAAACAGTTCGATAAGATCATCGTAACCCGAAACACACCTGACATTGGTGAGTCGATAGGTTTTCTTCCGGGTACAGAGGAAGAGAAGATGCTGCCTTGGTTGGCCGCGGTGACCGATACACTGGAAGCGCTACACAAGAACGATCACTGTACAGAAGGCTCGATGAAGTACATCTGTGACAAAGCCAACATCCAGTTTAAATCAATCAACTTCATGCGTGGCCGTTCGATCCAGAATGCATTTGTGCTTTTGGATGAGTGTCAGAACCTCACTGCTTCACAGATCAAAACCATCATCACCCGTTGTGGTGAAGGTACTAAGATCGTCTGCTCAGGAAACCTAGCGCAGATCGATTCTTCCTACTTAACCCCTGTGACCTCTGGCTTAACCTACATGGTCGAGCGTTTTAAAAACTTCGAAGGCAGTGCCAACATCCACCTCAATGGTGTGGTGCGTAGCCGACTGGCTGAGTTTGCAGAAGAGAACATGTAATCGTTTTTTGGCTCTTACTCATCATTAACCCAAAAACAAAAAGCGCCTCACATTAGAGGCGCTTTTCAATTTATCTTTATCGTAACTTTACAGAGGCTAGCCTGCTTTACTCCGTACCACCGACGGTGAGCGAGTCTAGCTTCAATGTTGGTTGACCAACACCCACTGGTACACTTTGACCAGCCTTACCACAAACACCAACACCACGGTCGATGCTTAGGTCGTTACCCACCATAGATACTTGCTGCATTGCTTCGATACCAGAACCGATTAGCGTCGCGCCTTTCACTGGGTGAGTGATCTTGCCGTTTTCAATCATGTACGCTTCAGAAGCGGAGAATACAAACTTACCTGATGTGATATCAACCTGACCGCCACCGAAGTTCGGTGCGTAGATGCCTTTCTCAACCGTTGCGATGATCTCTTCCGGCGTGTGTTCGCCCGGTAGCATGTATGTGTTGGTCATACGTGGCATTGGAAGATGCGCGTATGACTCACGACGACCATTACCTGTTGGTGCTACACCCATTAGACGCGCGTTCAGCTTATCTTGCATGTAACCTTTTAGGATGCCGTTTTCGATGAGCGTGTTGTACTGACCGTTCACACCTTCATCATCGACATTTAATGAGCCACGCAGGTCCGTTAATGTACCGTCATCGACAATCGTACATAGGCTTGAAGTGACTTGCTCACCAACTTTACCCGAGAATACTGAAGACGCTTTACGGTTGAAGTCACCCTCTAAACCGTGGCCTACCGCTTCATGCAGTAGAACACCCGGCCAACCAGAACCAAGAACCACAGGCATTGCCCCCGCAGGTGCAGCAACCGCTTCGAGGTTCACCAATGCTTGGCGAATCGCTTCATCCGCAAATTGGTAAGCCACTTGAGATCCGTCGACATCGCTTAGGAAAAAGTCGTAACCAAAACGGCCACCGCCACCCGCACTGCCACGCTCACGGCGATCGCCTTTCTGTGCAAGTACACTGATTGATAGACGAACCAGCGGGCGGATATCACCAGCGTACGTTCCGTCTGTTGCGGCGACAAGCATCTGATCATGCACACCACTTAGACTTACCGACACTTCAGTCACCATCGGCTCTTTAGTACGAATGTACGCATCCAGTGATTTCAATAATTCAGTTTTTTGCTGTTTTTCCCAACTCGCTAATGGGTTTACCGCATCATAGTAAGCTTGATTGGCGTTGCGTTTGAATGCTTGAACTTTCCCATTTTGACCCTGCTTCGCGATGCCACGCGCCGCGATGGCACTTTGGTTAAGGCCCTCTAATTGGATTTGATCAGAATAAGCAAAACCGGTTTTCTCGCCAGAGACCGCACGAACACCTACACCGCAATCGATATTGAAAGAACCGTCTTTGATGATGCTGTCTTCGAGCACCAAAGATTCATGCCAGCTTGACTGAAAGTAGAGATCAGCATAATCAATTTGGCGGGTAGCAATGCTCGCCAATGTATCTGCGATATTTTGCTCTGTCAGCCCTGTTGGGGTCAGTAGCGCTTCTTCAATTTGCTTAATACTCATAGATGGCTCTTGTTTGTAATTAAAATTGATTGGTAAATCGAGTATGTTGCGTGATTGGCATATTTTGCCGAATGGACTCGCAACTGGATGTGTCTATCTCAACCACCATACTTTTAGGATCTTGGTCTAACTGTGCGACCACTCGTCCCCATGGATCAACCACCATTGAGTGTCCCCATGTTTCTCTTTGGCAAGGGTGTTTTCCGCCTTGCCCTACCGCAACAATCCACGACTGTGTTTCAATCGCACGGCATCTTAATAATGCTTCCCAGTGCGCTTGACCGGTTACCGCAGTAAACGCTGCCGGTACTACCATGATTTGCGCACCTTGCTTGCGTAACTCTGAATACAAGTGTGGAAAGCGCACATCATAACAAATACTCAACCCTAAGCGACCAAAAGGCGTTTCCGTTGTCACAACTTGGTTGCCCGGCGTGAAAATATCCGACTCTCGATAGCACTTATGTGCATCAGCGACATCCACATCAAACATATGTAGCTTGTCGTAATGAGCAACTAGATAACCAAAATCATCAATCACCAAGCTTGTGGTCGTCACCCTTTCAGCTCGACGTATCGGCATACTCCCGATAACGATCCAAACACGGTGTCGCTTGGCTAGCTCAGAGAGCTTCTTTTGCCATGGGCCATCATTTAGAGGCTCAGCATACTGGTGATAGTCGGCTTTACTGCCAAAAACTAACGCGTTTTCTGGGCACACAACCCACTTCGCTCCCAACGCTTTGCACTTTGCGACTTCTTGAGCAAGGTGATCAAAGTTTAATTCAGGGCTAGGGCCAGAGGTCATTTGAATCAACCCAACACAATCCATGTGCGTCACTCCTCCATTCTTTATGATTCAGAAATCAGCATTTTCCGTCTATAAACTGGCGAATCAATTCACTCGCCAATTCATCGATTCGCTATTCATGCTTATTTCGCTAATTCTCTCAGTTTTTCTGGTAACTGGAATTCACCAGAGCTTCTTGATATCTCACTTACCGTTGGTGAATCTAGTGGCCCTTTCACCGAATAGTTGACTTGGGTAAAGACCTCCACAACCGGCGAAATAACCGTGGTGACCGCCAATACATACAGAGCGGTTTGCGGGGCTACCGCAAAGGCTGTTAATACAGGAATGCCCGAGGTAATATCAGGCGTGAAGTTCACCTCTGCATCGACTTGACGAGTATTAAGGTTAGCAATACCTTTGATCTTCATATCACCCGCGACGGCATCCATAGTTAGGTCGTTGGTCAGGAAAATACCATTCTTAATTTTACCCGTGCCGACAATACTATTAAACGCCATCCCGTTGTCAAAAACATCAGAGAAATCAAGTTGCATCTTACGAATGATCGAATCGAGGCTAAACAAACCAAGTAATCGAGCCGCGCCACTCACATCCGAGATCATGCCTTTACCAAACTTAGTTTTAACATTGCCCTCAAGAGTATCCATTTGGATCCCCCAAGGAGCCCCCTCCCAATTCAATTGACCTTCTAACGCAAATGGCGCTTTTTGAATTCCAGAAGTAATACCAAAACGTTCCATTAACTCACTGTTGTTTTCACCTTCAACATCAAGAGATAACGACGAATAGCTCTGGCCCTCTTTCAATTCCCACCAACCACTGACATCGGCTTTGTTCCGACCGCTTAGAATATGAATCTTCTTCCACTCGATACGATCGTCTTTCCTTACCATTTCAACATCAACTTTACCGACTTTGTAACCTTGCAGCCAAAAATCATTAATCGTCAGCGTCAAGTTAGGCATCGCGTCATGAATTTTTCTATCGAGTTCAGAGACTGATGGTGCCTTTTGTGGGTTGCGTTGCCGTAATGGATCTTGGTTGATGCCTTCGCCCCACTCAGGAACAAATAAATGCAAGCGATCCAAAGAAACACTTAAATCGTAAGGCGCCTGATAATTAATATCCCCTTCGAGCTCTTGGCTGGACACTTCCATTTGCCACGCCTGCTTGTTTTTACGAGCGCTAAAATCAACATCATTCCAAGAAATACCACCTAAAATTAACTCTTTGCTCTTAAAAGTAATACGACTTGGCGTCGGAATCGTCGGCGTATTCATTTGGCTGAGCACTGCGTTTGACTTTTTTACAGGCTCTGTCACTACCGCTAACCAATCATCGGCATTGAATTTATCGGTACGAATCAGTGCATGATGGCCAACGACAGGACTAATTTTGTAACCACCACGACCGAGCACTAAATTGGTGGCCGTTAACTTGGGAACATCCCCCGTGATATCTATTTCAGCCTGATATTTGGTGTTAGGTAACTGCAAACGTGCAGTAATCGATTCTTGGTTACCCGAAGCTTGAAGTCTTGCTGAACCACTTTCCAATGCTTTTTTAGTCAATGGATATGGGTAATCACTGGCTAAAAACTTAAGATCGGACTGCAGGTCCAATTGGTAACTAAAGCCGACATCATTGAGCTGTATATCAATCTGACTTTGCCATGGAGCATGACCTGACAAGCGACTTAACCAGCGCTCACCAATGTAAGGTTCTAGAGGTTTAACGTCCCAATCACCTAACACATCAATATCAACGGCATAGCCAGGACCATCATTAAGGCCCTTAAAATCAAGCGAGATACCTTGGTTAAGCAGATCCGCCGCGAGGCCATTGGCCGTTACCACATCGTTATCAAATTCAATACGCCCAGTCGTATGTTCAAGTACTATCGGCGGAGCTTCCATCTCAACATGATTACCACTCAGATCGGCATACCCCCAAGCCCTGGGTTCTTTACTCGAATCAAACGGGATATTGAGCTGAAATTCAGAAGAGACATCACCACTCACTTTAAGCGCTGTTAAAGCCGCTCCCACAGAATCAACCAGTGGCGAAGCCATCATGTAGTCACGGACAGCATTGCCTGACGCCGTTGCCTTAGCTTCAATTTCGATATGACCACCTTGGCCTAGATAAGGAATGCGCCCTGTAATTCGGTCAGCCTTCACATCCATTAATTGAGCTGAGCGAGAATCTAAATACATCGCATCATTTTCAAACAAAAGGTCAAGTTGAAGATCACTGATCAGTGGCCACGCGGTATCAAAACTGAACTTAGCATCTTCTAAGCCAACCCAAACTTGGAAAACCCCCTCATGATGGGAGTATGGAAACTGATCCAATTCACCATACCAAAGTAGCTTAACGGTATCGGCTTTACCCGCTTGAATCGCAGTCGAAAGATAGTTAGTTAAGTCTTGACCAAGGGCTAATGTCGGCAAGTAACGCCATGTTTCACCGACGTTGTAAGCATCCGCTTCTCCGTAAAAAGAGAGGTATGGGCTCGCATTGTTTGGAAAATCCAAGCGAAATGCCCCCAACACTTGTAAATCTGGTGTTGCTGCGGTGATTTTATCTGACCAAAGTTTCCAACCACTTTCATCTTGTTGCCAAAAAATATCAAGCTGACCTTGTTTAATATTCAGTGGCGCTTGGAACACATCGCCATATGGAAAGACATCATCAATAACGCTCAAACTGGCTTTCGCTTCTGATGTCGAGCCAGATACGCTACCTGAAACTTGGCTAAAACCCGGAATCAATTCCCATTGCTTGATAGCCAGATCAGAAAAATTGGCTGAATAACGTAAGCTTTCGATACTTGAATCCATGGATACACGAATATCGGAAACCAAACCTCCGGGAGCGAGCGAATCCATCATTTCGGTCGATGGTTTTGAATCGGGCAACAACTTAATCAATGGCGTGATGGTTCCGATATCTAGCTCAGAAACGTTGAGCTTCCAAGGGCCTTGACTCCACTGAAAAGCCACATCCAGTTCAGGCCAGGGCGTGTCATCTGTTCTCAACTTAAGTGAGTGCCCACTGACTTGCCAGCCTTTTTTCAAGGGGGTAAGCTTAAATACACCAGACTCGAACATCAAATCGTGCAAGCCATCTTCATTCCAAGTTAATTCAGAAGGCAACACTTCAACATAAGCACTCACTGGCTGACTATTTTTCAACGTTACCCAGCTATTGAGGCTAACAGTACCCGTTTCAATGCCAGACTCCTCCTGCATGTAACGAGTTAACCAAGGCTTGATCGAGATATTATTCGCGCTGACATAAAACTCCCCGGTCATATCGACCAACGAACCGCCATCCACAAAGTTAGCGCTTACTGACAAGGAGTTTAAGTTAGCGTCCTTAATACTCACCACACCTTCCGCAAGGTGATGTTTACCTGAATTTTGCCATTTTAGATTTTCAATATCGAGTTGGCGTTCTTCATCAGAAACCGTGCGATAGATGAGGGTTGAATTTTTAGCGGTCACATCCACTAATGTTTTTAAGAGCAAATTATCCAGCTCTTGCATCACTCGCTTTGAAGAATTCGACTCTTTTGAGGAGGGTTCCTTATCACTTTGCCCAGCAAACAGATCAATAGAGCGAATATCAAGGTACATTTTATTCATGACCAGATCGGCGACAACCGGACGCATCTGAATCAGTGATTGAACCAAGTCAAACTCAATTTCAACACGCTCAACCGAAAAGAGCGCATCTTCAGTATTTGGAAGGTTGGCTTTAACGCCTTGCAGAGCAATAGAGGGATGCGTATTCCGCCAAAAACCGCCAACATCTTGAATGGAAAATTCAAAACCGGAATGCTGGTTTACCCAAAGCGAAATTTCAGCTTGGTACTTGTTCAAATTGGGTAAGGCTACACGCAGTGTAGTAACGGCAATGGCTAGTGTTACTAAAAGAGTAACCACTAGCCATAAACATGCTCGAAGAATTAGAGTAACGCTTGAACTCACAAAATATCCATCACATCATAACAACATCAAACTGCTCTTGTATGTACAGAGGCTCAGCCTGAATTTTAACTTGTTTTCCAATAAACACTTCAAGCTCTGCAAGTGCATGAGATTCTTCACCCTCTAATGCTTCGGCAACCGCCGCCGCCGCATAGACGACAAATTTGTCAGCATCGTAGGCTCGGTTCACTCGCGTAATCTCTCGAAGTATCTCATAACAAACCGTTTCGACTGTTTTTACACTGCCTCGACCTTCACAGGCAGGACAACTCGAACATAAAATATGCTCAATACTTTCACGAGTCCGCTTGCGAGTCATTTCCACTAAGCCAAGTTGGGTAAAACCATTAATATTGGTTTTTACCCGATCCTTGCCTAACGCAGACTCTAAAGAAGTGAGCACACGCTTACGATGTTCCTCAGACAACATGTCGATAAAATCGATAATGATAATGCCACCTAAGTTACGCAAACGCAGTTGACGAGCAATGGCTTGCGTTGCTTCTACGTTGGTATTAAAAATGGTTTCTTCTAAGTTACGACGCCCCACAAAGGCCCCAGTATTAATGTCGACCGTGGTCATCGCTTCCGTTTGGTCGATAATCAGATACCCACCCGACTTTAATTCGACTTTACGCTCTAAAGAACGCTGAATTTCGTTCTCGGTATCGTACATATCAAAGATAGGTTTATCACCTTCATACAGCTCAAGCTTGTCGGTAAGCTCCGGCACATACTCAGCAGTAAACTCTTTTAGATTTTCATATTCGAGACGAGAGTCGACCTGAATTTTACTCAACTCAGTCCCGACGAAATCACGCAAAATGCGCTGGCTTAAGCAAAGCTCACCGTACAAACGCGTGCGAGCTTTATGTTTACCACGACGCTCTAATACTTTAAGCCAGAGTCGCTTCAAGAAGGCGGCATCTTGTGCCAGTTCATTCGAATCGGCCCCTTCTGCCGCGGTACGAATAATGAAACCACCATGTTCATCACAGTAACGGGACACTACTTTTTTAAGACGGTTACGTTCAGACTCACTATCAATACGCTGAGAAACGCCGACATGGCTGGAGCCCGGCATAAAGACCAAATAACGAGATGGCAGAGTAATATCCGTAGTTAAACGGGCACCTTTGGTACCAAGAGGATCTTTGACGACTTGAACGACAATATCTTGCCCTTGACGAACAAGCTCAGAAATATCACGAACTTGAAACTGCTTTTTTTCATTTTCCGCAACGCATTCAGTATGTGGAACAATGTCTGAGGCATGTAAAAAAGCTGCTTTATCAAGGCCTATATCGACAAAAGCCGCTTGCATTCCAGGCAGAACACGGCTGACACGCCCTTTATAGATATTTCCTACAATACCACGTCGCGCATCTCGTTCGACATGGATCTCTTGAAGGCCCCCCCCCTCAATCATGGCCACACGAGTTTCACTCGGGGTCACGTTTAGCAACAATTCAGCACTCATGGTGCACCTCAGATTAGTAATTATAAGAATTCTTGCAGTAGCTTATCCGTCTCAAATAAAGGTAAGCCGACAACGGCGTAATAACTACCTTCGATTCGGGTAACAAAACGCCCCCCTAAACCTTGAATTCCATAGCTACCGGCTTTATCGCATGGCTCCCCTGTATGCCAGTATTGTTCTATTTCTTGTTCACTGAGGGGTTTAAACCAAACGTCGGTAATAACAATGTCTGTTTTTTGTTTTACAGCTGAGACAACTGAAACCGCGGTCATCACTTGATGGCGCTCATTCGCTAACTGAGTAAGCATACGCTTAGAGTCAGCAAAATCACTGGGCTTCTCGAGCACTTGCCCTTGGCTGACGACCACAGTGTCAGAACCAAGAACGACAATATCAGAATCAAGAACTACAGTATCAGAACTCGGAACAACATGCTGCTTTTCAGAACGGTTACCTTTCAATAAAGAGAGCGCTGTTAAGGCTTTATCTAAAGAGAGTCGCTTAACATATTCTTCGGCGGTTTCTTGAGCATGTTGACACTCTTCAACATCGGTGACGAGGACCGAAAAATCATAACCAAGTTGAGATAACAATTCTTTACGGCGTGGCGAACCGGATGCCAAAACTAAATATTTCTTTTCCATCGTCACACTACCTTACATGCCAATGGCGACGCACACGTCTCATTAATAAAAACATCCAAGGCCAAAGTATGCCGTTTATCAAGGCACTCCATAGCGATAACGGATTAAAAACGACGTCTTGAATCAAGTATTCACCAAAGAATATCATCACCTCAAACAGTACCGTCAACACAGCAATAATTATCGCTTGTTGCCACAAAGCCATGTTGCGAATCACTAAGAAGTTAAGTGCAACAATATACATGACTATTGCCATCATCATGCCACGTATACCTAACGTAGAACCAATTAAAAGATCCCACAATAAACCTAGAATCAAGGCGCTACCAACATTCACTCTATGAGGCATCGCCAACACCCAGTAACACGTCACCAACAGCAACCAAGACGGTCTGAATAAGTCTAAACTACCAGGCCAAGGGATCGTTTGTAGAATAAGCGCTATTAAAAATGAACAGCCAATTACTACCTTACTTCTTAACACGCTATTGGCCATCTTTGCCCTCTAACAATACTTGTTCTGTATTAAGTAGCTCCGTTTGTTTCTGTCTGTTTTCGTCAGGCCATACAAGTAGTAAGTATCTAAGCTTATCAAACTCAACGACCGGCTTTGCTTTAATAACCGCAAACTCACGTTTAGGGTCATAATCGACAGAAGAGACATAAGCCACCGGATACCCCTCTGGATACACGCCGCCTAAACCGGATGTCACCAACAAGTCTTCTTCTTGAATATCAGTACTGGTTGGAATGTGGTCGAGTTGAATCTCATCAATCATGCCATTGCCCGAAGCAATCACTCGAATATCGTTACGAACGACTTGCACCGGAATGGCATTGTTTGCATCGGTGAGCAGCAGAACACGACTGTTGTGAGCCGCAACAAAAGTGACCTGGCCAACAATGCCTTTTTCGTTGATCACGGGTTGACCTTCATATACCCCATCAATCTGACCTTTATCGATCACAACCTGATGGCGATAAGGTGAAGTGTCTACCGCCATCACTTCGGTGACAACCTTCTTCTCATCACGAATAAACGGAGAGCCTAATAACTTACGAAGACGCTTATTCTCTTCTTTATATTGATCAAGAAGAACCAACTCGCTCTTCAAGCGCAATACTTCTCGTTTAATCTGATGGTTGGATTCGATTAGGCTTTTGCGGGTACTAAAACGATCGTATACCCCATCGAACATAGTGCGAGGTAAGTTGGCGGCATATTGAATGGGGGCAACCATGCTGTTCAATAAATACCGGACATTTGAGAAAGTATCTAAACGACTATCAGCCAGCATAAGGCTGGCTGATAAAATGACAGCAAAAAACAGGCGCAATTGTAGAGAGGGACCTCTACCAAAAATTGGCTTCATTCTATATTTGGTCCTAGAGCTACATTTGATCCCATAGACAAGGTCTTAGGCTCTTTATATAAAACAATATAATAAAAAGAGCCTAACACTAGAGGTTATTCTTCGCTAAACAGATCGCCACCGTGCATATCGATCATATCCAAGGCTTTACCGCCACCGAGAGCAACACACGTTAATGGCTCCTCAGCAACAACGACAGGGATACCGGTTTCTTCGGTTAACAGACGATCAAGATCTTTAAGCAGAGCACCGCCTCCAGTCAGTACCATACCATTTTCTGAAATATCAGAAGCAAGCTCAGGAGGGCATTGCTCAAGTGCGACCATCACAGCAGAGACAATACCGGATAGCGGCTCTTGGAGCGCTTCCAGGATTTCATTAGAGTTGAGGCTAAAGCTACGAGGCACGCCTTCGGCTAGGTTACGACCGCGCACTTCAATCTCTTCCACTTCATCGCCAGGGTAAGCTGAACCAATTTCGTGTTTGATTTTCTCCGCTGTTGCTTCACCAATCAAACTGCCGTAGTTACGACGAACGTAGTTGATGATCGCTTCATCAAAACGGTCACCACCGATACGTACAGAAGACGAGTAAACCACACCGTTTAGTGAGATAACCGCTACTTCAGTCGTACCACCACCGATATCAACCACCATTGAGCCTGTCGGTTCAGAGACACGTAGGCCAGCACCGATCGCAGCAGCCATAGGCTCATCGATTAAGTAAACTTCACGAGCCCCCGCACCTAACGCTGATTCACGAATAGCGCGACGCTCAACTTGTGTTGAACCACAAGGCACACAAACCAAAACACGAGGACTTGGTTTAAGCACACTGTTGTCATGCACTTGTTTGATAAAGTGCTGAAGCATTTTTTCTGTTACGTAGAAGTCGGCGATAACACCATCTTTCATTGGTCGAATCGCTGAAATATTACCAGGCGTACGACCAAGCATTTGCTTAGCCGCATGACCAACAGCCGCAACACTCTTTGCTGATCCTGTACGATCTTGGCGAATAGCAACAACTGAAGGCTCATCAAGAACAATGCCTTGGCCTTTTACGTAAATAAGGGTATTGGCTGTACCTAAATCAATCGATAGGTCGTTTGAAAACATGCCACGAAGTTTTTTAAACATACTCTTCGCTCATCCTGCAAGAATTAGAAGACAAAAATTGCACTAAATGTACCAATGCCTTGCAGTTACGGCAAGGCATTGACGTATAAACATGGACTGAAACCCGTAATTTCTTACAGATTCCTAACTTAAGGGGGCAAAATGATAGAATTACCGGCCTGTTAAGCCACTTTCCCCCCGATAGATCACGCGATCGTTCCCCCGATAGATACCGAATGTGACGACGGTTGATGGATCTTCATCACCTAACTGACGCCAGTTGTAGCGCAGCCATGGCTGATCTTGATCGCTGCCTGAACATACAACAGGATTCTCGCCAGTTTTAGCCAGAGGGGGCGATGCATCCAGTCTTAACCATAAACGAACTTGCTCACGGGGAGAAGTCGCAGAAGGTGTATTTTGCTGCGCGGTTACTTTGTCTTCACCATCATTCACCTTTCCACTGCCACTCGGTGAAACTGATGTGGTCACAGACCCCGCGCGATGCCAAATGACTTGCTTACAATAGTTGAAGCCATCAAAGGTACTACGATTATCGTCTTCGTTAACAACAAACTGATTGCCATCCCAGAACTCGACTCGAAGTGGGATCGTTAAGGCTCGACCAGAGTTTCCACCAATATCATCAAGCGCCATTCGACCGTATCGCGCAGGAGGTTGGATTGGGAAAACGGCCGAATTCGTCACCGGTTCAGAATCAGTAAATGAAACCGGGTCTGGTCCATCAAGCGTTAAACCGAAGTGAGTCGTTGTCGAGTTGGCATCCGAAGTATTGAAAGGCGTATCTTTAATGCTGACGCCATCAGTGCCTATGACTCGTTTAAAAACCGCCGCACTGTCATTCAATAACCATTGCCGATGAGCAGCAGACCAGGTTCCAGAGCGAGTATCCAACAAGAGGCTATTCTTTATACTGCTGTCCTTTAACACACCAAACTTTACTTGCAGCTGTGGAGCAAAGAAGCGGTAATTATTGAGCGCTTTATCCGTATCATTTTCACCAGAGGCCATGGGATACACTTGATGAACGGCTGAATCATAAGGCTGATCTAAATACGCGATATCGTTTTGATCCGCGACCTTCCACTCAGGATCACCTTGTATGAAATATTTAGGATAGAAGCGTCCTATCGATTTACTACCAGAGAAGCCGCCTAAAATTGAGCTATAGAAGTGCCCAGTTTCAGTCGCGATAAAATTAAAGCTACCCACTTCTGAATATTTTAAGCTTTTGAATTTATAACCGTTGTCAGCTGGTACTATCTCAGAAGTCGATTGAATGAGTCGATTGCTTGGTTCTAAACTCCCCAGCACGGCACCACTGTTACTTGGCGTATCTAAGGTGCGAGTGACACTGACCGCACCATCAGAAAGCCAATAGTTTCGTGTGACTAAGCGATCGTTACACAACTGGCTAGGATCGCCCGTAAACCTAATGGGTTTAGCAAACACGTCAAAGGCTTCACCGGCAGCAACAAATGCATTGCCTTTATCACTATTGCCATCCGAATTATTATTCGTACAAATCGCGAATTGCCAAGGTCTGACATCAACATTGACAATACCTTCCAATGTATCCCAACTTCCACCTTCGTTATCTTTACAATCATACCCCGTGGGACATTGAAAACTTGGATCTGAGAGTTTAAAGCTCACCCTCCCCGCTTCATTGTAAATAACAGACCCTGTCGCTTGAGCGGTGTGATCAAAATTAGCCGTGATGGCTGTATCACTCCAACCACCACTATTGCCTTTGACGAGTAAGTTGCCATCAACAGCCCCTTGCGCACTAGTCGGCTGAATCAATAAAAAGTCCGAAACGCTAAGGTCTTTGTCTCCTTGATAACCTGATACAGGAGTGACGGCATCATTCTTACAAGCTAGGACATTAAAAGTAAATTGAGCCTCTTTTCCAGCAATAGCAAACACATCACTCGCTTCAAATTTATAAAGAGAGACTAAAAAATCACCGGCATCGTTTTCCGTTGAGTCGGATTCTAATTCAGCCTCAACCCGAAAATGACCAATCGAAGCCGCATCCAATTGAAAGGTTAATACTCCTGACGAGTTGGTTAAATAGGACCGACCACCGTTGTAACTTCCTTCTACAACATTCATAACCGACATACCGGCAGGTACCGTTACATTGACCGCAACCTGCTTCGAGGGTGGATTCCCTTGTTTATCCGTAACAGTCACCGTCACTTCCGGGTTTTCACACAATAATGAGAAATCCTTATTCGGGGTCAAACTCAATTGATAGTCTGTGGGTTGGGGTTGCACAGGGCACAGTTGACCATCATCAATGATTTTTCCATCTGGTCGCAATTCTATATTTTTCGCAGTAACACGCCCGTGTATAAGGCCATTACCACCAGAGACAATCACCTTATCTCGACTGAAAATGAGTGCGTTTAAAGGCCGTTCAACACGCACTAACGCCTGACTCCCTTGATAGTTTTCAGCCCATATAGAGAGTTTGAAATTATTGCTAACGACCTCTCCAGCCCCCGTCAATTCAAAACGATTCACATAGATATGAGTATTTTGAGACAAGACTATTTTACCGCTTGCGCCAACCATTAAGCGTTCGATGTAATAGGTATCCCCCGTCAAATGAATAGTACCAGAACCGCCTGCTGAGACTGTATTGTACTTACCACTACCCAAATCAATCACTTGCCAACCAGCATCCACATTCTGACCTGTTGACAAGTCTAAATTAACGATATTCGGCTCCGCTACATATAACGATGAATTCTCGATACACTCCTTTCCATCACACTGTGTTTTTAATCCTGCCGGATTAGTAGGATCAACCCCAATACCCACCTGACCACTGGCCTGGTAAGTACCTTCTATCTGGATACTGGGCGTACTAGAAGTCCATTTTAAACGGCTATTCCCCCCCCAAGATTGAACGACATTTGGTGTCACATCACAAATCTCGGGGGATGGCGGTGGGGGCGGTGGTGTTGCGATATCACCACATTGGATGTCGCTGGCTCCATCCCCTGAAACCGCAATGGCAGCAGAAAGCCCGGAAAGGTCTGCATATTGCGGTACACCGACTTGTCGCCAAGAACGACCTTCCCATAAGTGGTAAGTTAACCACCCAGACTTATTCCTATCAGATTGATACTCAAGTAAAACTTCATAGAAATCACCGCTCACCGTTTCCTTGTCATCGATCACAGCATCTCTAACACGGCGATCATTCGTCCACATTGGAGCCGGGCTAGAACTGTTTCTTTTCGTGGCGTAGATGGTGTCTTGAGCTGATGCAGGATCCAACTTAAACCATACCGAAAAATCACTTCCAGAATTAAGGGCACGACATTGAGAGGAAGAAAAGTCCGCAAAAGCGGGAAAAGAAACCAAGATCAACGCAAATATAAGACTAAGATATTTCATTTTGTCTCTCTCACCCACACTTCTTGAATGCGTTGCACTTGATTGATTCCAGAGCCACACACCGCCGTTGATTCAATTTTAAAAAAGCCCACACCATCTAAAACACCAACCTGATGACAGGTTAATTGGTCTACACGACAGATAGTCGACATACCGTTGCTCACCTGATTTGAATTTAAGTCGTTACAGGCCGTATTAACGCTTGTTGACACCGCAGGTGAGACTGACAGAGGATACACTTGCGTCAATGCCCATTCATTCGCAGAATGCGCTAAAAGCCAAGCCTGAGTACCCAGTTGCTTACGCGTTAGTGTATCGTGATTCGACCACTGTACTTGCACTAAGGAAGTGGCAAGAAAGCCGATCACCACGATAACAAATACAGCCACGACCAGCACACTACCTTGTTGAGATGATTTTCTATGGCGCATTGAGTACCTGCACATCTTGTTGGTAAACACTAACTTCACGGTTTTGTTCAAGTACGAGGTCAATGTGAATCACACCACCTCGCTGTAAGCTGGGTTCTTCGTAGCGGAAATCACTTTGAGCGAAATTGATACTGTCTGCAACAGTGACGCCATTACGTTGGATTAGACCTTGATTTCGAACAGTATCATTCACCAAACAATAGCTCACGCGAGCATTGCTATCATAGATATAATGTCGCCGAGCAATTGACTGACTGCTAAGGCTTACCGAAGAGACCGTAAATACATTATTCGTAGAGGCTAAGCCTGAGACCGAAATTCGCTTGGTAGAGCCCGCCCCTAACTCAGAGGGAGTGGTGGGATTAATAATAAGATAATCATTAGCATCGAGTCTTGGGGAGTCTTGCCCGATAATAAAATTCAGTTTATCGTTCGCTTCATCTAGGTGATAAAAACCGGAATACTTAATCGCATAGAAAACGATACATTTTTGAGAAAAAGCCGAAGCCGGAGTGATCGTGGTAGTAAAACTATTCGGAACCGCGTGGCTTATCTCTCGTGACATTTTCTCTACAACAAATTGACCTTTTACTTGTACTTTTTGTCGGTCAATCGTCTCAGCATAGCCTTTCATACCGTATTCAACAAAACTGGCAATCGCCAACCCAATAACCGCCACCACAGCAATCGTTACGATCATTTCGATAAGAGTAAAACCCCGTTGCTTCATTAGTAATTCCCCTTGTAAGCAATCAAGCTATAGCGGGTTTGACCACCAAAGATTTGTAATTCAACGCGTTTCATTGTGCCAATCGCATTATCATCGGTTCCGTCCAGGTTTTGATCATAAAAGACCACAACCTCAACACGAAAATTCGCATAACTATCGGTGATATTCTCATCCAAAATATTGGCTAATGGGGATTGAGTAGAAGAGACACAATCGGACTTGGTACTGTCTGTATACCAACAGCCAATATAATCATCAACATCATTAAAAGCCGCAGGCGTTGCCTCTGAGCCATCCACACCGAGTTTATTCGGAGCAGAGCAAGTTGCCGCACCAGCATCACCACAACGAACCAAACCACCATCAAAATCACTGTGTTCATCAAAGCCAAGAGCTAAAATTTGATTCATCAAACTCTGCCCCAAAGCAACAGAACGATTTTGATATTGTGGATCTGCAGAACGGGTGACTTGTGGCACTAAAAAGCTCGCAATCGTGATCATCGCAATGCCCAGTATGACAATCGCAACAATACTTTCAATAAGAGTGAAACCTCTTGTTCGAATCATCAACACGCTCCCTCACGGACATAGCCTTGATAGTTGATACACACTTGAGAGCTGTAATTTGAAGAGTTTGAATGAATAGTAATATTCACTTCCGTACTCCCGGAAGGGGTAGAAGGGTTACCCAATAGATCAAAGTCGATAATGGTATTCGTCGGAGAAAATGAAATATCAGCCTCTCGGACATAATCACTACGCGCATCCGCTTGTTTTTTCTGGGCACTGTTCGATAGATCTAAGCGACAAGCGGTTACAGAGCCTAAACAGTCGCGGTTAATCGCCAGGCGAAAGCTATTATTAGCCCCAGAAACATTAGATTGCATTCGATTAACCTGAATTTGGCGTATAACGGAGATGGCTTGCTCTTGCGCAGTAAAAGTAGAAAAACTAGAGGTGCCGACGAAGCGGCTTGCGGCAAAAATTGAAATAATGCTGAGTATAATGATAACGATGATCAACTCGATTAAAGTAAAGCCGCGGGATTTGGGGCTGCTATCCATATTGAGCCTCTAACGTCTAACGAATACTGATTATACAAAAGAACGACAGTTACGATGTTATGTATAGATATCGTTTTGTTATTTGTGTGCTGTAGATAGAAAAAAGGCCAGCAATAGCTGGCCTAAAAGTTAAGTGCCATTATGGGGTAGTAGAAGCCGTACAATTTGCTTCAGTATCGATAACCTTAATAACGGGAGCTGAATTTTTGTCTATCGCTTCAGTGTAGCTAACGCAATGAGTTTTATAATCTTTAAGACCGAAAGTCACTTCACTACCTGCTGTCACTTCCTTAATAAAAGTAAAGTCTTCGTTTGTACCAAGACCGCCTACGATTGCGGTGATCGCAGAAGAAGACGCTTCCGGATAACCATATACAACGTTGATGGTAGACGCCCCTGCGCTAACAGCACCAGATGCAATGGATTCAATACCCTCAATCGCTGATTTACCGTAAATGATACCAGATGCGCCTTGAATAGAGCCTTTTAACCCTTCAAGAGTCGCTTTTTTCGCATCGTCTTGCAGGTTTAAGAAGCGGGGTGCAGCCGTAACCGCAAGGATACCCAGAATAACAATTACAACCACTAATTCGATTAGGGTGAAACCGCCTTGTCTTTTCATAGTTAAGCTCTCTCTATGTTCTATTTTGCGCAGACTTACTGCAAAGTTACGGTCACGCGACCGGTTTTAATTTCATAAACAAATTGGTGCTCAGTATTACCTTCTAATTGAATGTAAGTACAGGTTGCCTCACCTGAATTTGCTTTTGCTGAATATTTGTAATTTGAGTCGTTAGCAATATCAGAAACCGCGCCAACTTTAGGCGGATTTTGTAATAAATTTTCCATTAACTCAGAGCAGGTTTTATCTGAAATACCCTGTGGAGCGATGCCGGAATTATGATTCAGAGTCAATGGGTAGCCGTCTCGAAAGTCCGTTTCCACACCATTGCTATTTTTTGACCTAGTCAACCAAAAATCCACACCGTCATAATTTACAGTATTGTATGTTTCAACGCCAATTTTCTTCGATGGCCTTGCTTCCGCTTCCCACTGTGCTCTTGCCGATAAAACAGCGGTTGCAAAACCACCAGCAACACCTTCAATACTTGATTTCTTGGCCTCATCGGTCACATCTAAAAAGCGAGGTAAAGCCGCGGCTGCCAATAAACCGACAACGACAATGACAATGACCAACTCGACTAGAGAGAAACCTTTTTGATTCTTAAGCATTTGCTACCCACTCACCTAATTGTTAACGCGCAGTATACATTTACACATGTATAAAATCATTAAAACAGTGTCAATACGCTCTCAACGCCAAAATATTGGCCTTGACCGTAAACCTGTCTTTTTTTAATACGATGTCTATTTGATACTTCTCACCATAATGATAAATACAATGAAATTGTAAGGAACTGCTTTTATCTTCAATACTGGGCGACGTGATTCCCAAGATATTCTATTGAGGGTACAGTTGTTCTAACCAATATTGACAGTTTCGCTTTGAGCCTTGGATCGGCATGATCCAGCCCGTTCGGCTATAGTGCTTTAATCGTTTTAAATCATTTTTTTTCTCCGGACTCGATAACAGGTATTGTTGTTTGAACAAATTGGCCTGCTCCAAAATCCGTTTGCTTGCTACGATCAATGCGGTATTGGTTGCGTCTTCTTCTATTGTGTCCCATGCAGAAAGCAACGCTATCATTAAAAAAAGGATAACCACACTCCAAATAACAAAGCGTGAGCGTTGTCGGTTATTTAACATTCCCTACCCTTTGATAGCATCTAACATTCCCCACATAGGTAAGAAAATACCCAAAGCTAAGACAAGCACCATGCCTGCAACAATCACCAATAAAATAGGTTCAATTCTTGCTGTTAGTGTTTTTAAATCGTAATCAACTTCACGATCATAAAAGTCGGACACCTCCAATAGCAGCTCATCAATTCGACCGGTTTCTTCTCCCACCGAGATCATTTGTATAACGAGTGGAGTGAAAATTTCGCTATTAATCGCGGTAGATGAAATCGTACTACCCGCTTCTATTGCAGACTTCATACCTTGAACACGCAGTTCAAGAAAGCGGTTATCCAAAGCCTCGGCAGAGAGTGCTAATGATTGGTTCAGTGGCACGCCCGCTTTCAACATCAATGCGAAAGTTCGAGAGAAACGCGACAACAAAGCTCGATTCACGACGCCACCAATAACCGGTAGTTTCAACCGTAACCGATCCCAGTTTTCTAAGCCTTTGTCTGTCTTTAACCATGCTTTCAAGCCAAAAATAAGACCGAAAATCACAGCAAGCATTAACCCCCAATAATTAACAAAGAACTCCGACATCCCGATCAAAATACGTGTTGGTAATGGTAGCTCGACACCAAAGCGCGCGAACATGCTCGAAAACTGTGGGATAACTTTGATGTTGAGAATAAACATCGCCACCAAAATAAAGCTAACGACAAACGTCGGATAACGCATCGCCGTCTTGATCCGCTTACGAGTTTCGACTTCTTGCTCATAATATCCAGCTAACTGTAACAAAGCTTGATCTAAGCGACCGGTATTTTCACCAACACCGATCATCGATACAAATAATGAGCTAAATACCTTGGGGTGCATCTGCATCGATGTGGATAACCCCCGACCATTCGTTAACTCGGTGACCACTTCTTCTAAAGCCGTTTTCAGCTGTTTGTTTTCACAATTTTGAGTCAGGCCTTTCATCGATCTCAATAATGGAACCCCCGCCTTGGTCAAGCTGTATAACTGGCGGCAAAACAGAACCAACACCTCAAGCGGAACAGTCGGTGAGAACAGGCTAGAGACATCCCTATCCAATATTGAGCCACCACTTCTGCCGAGCTTGATTGAAGTAGGAATAATCCCTTTATTCAGCAAACTTTCTGTCGCAAGATCTTCGTTATTCGCATCCAATCGGCCAGTGACTTGGCGACCATCAGAACTGCGTCCGACATAACGATATGTTGGCATATCACTTTACCTCTACAGATAAATAGGATCCGTGGATCCAGAAGCATC
Organism: Vibrio minamisatsumaniensis; assembly: GCF_050337445.1. Lineage (NCBI taxonomy): Bacteria > Pseudomonadati > Pseudomonadota > Gammaproteobacteria > Vibrionales > Vibrionaceae > Vibrio > Vibrio minamisatsumaniensis. The sequence continues at coordinate 33,012 of NZ_JAKJSY010000036.1, forward strand.
ACCTTCACCAAGAAGCATAAGCTCATCAAGACTCACCACACCTTGCAAAGCGAGCTCCATAGCAGAAGCTAATAGCGGTTTATAACTTTCAGACCGTCTCGCGGTTTGAGCAAAGCCTACCGCATCATTTGCTCTTAATGCATCCATCATGTTTTGCTCTAACTCCAACATTTCAAACACACCAATACGCCCACTGTAGCCAGTCAAGTTGCAGTTCTGGCAACCACGCCCTTTCATGAATGAGACACCCACCTGATTTGGAAAACGGACACTCAACCACTGTTTACGAGCTTCATCTAATTCGTCATTCACCTTACAATCTGTGCATACCTTACGAACCAATCGCTGTGCGACTACCGCTCTCACCGCGCTCGCCACCAAATAGCCCGGCGCGCCCATATCCATCATACGCAGCGCACTGTCTACAGCATCATTGGTATGCAGTGTACTTAACACTAAGTGGCCCGTAAGTGCTGCTCGCAAACCAATTTCGACCGTTTCTTGATCTCGCATTTCACCTATAAGAATAATATCGGGATCCTGACGAAGAAAAGTTCTAAGAACAGTAGAAAAGTCGAGATTTATCTTAGGATTCACTTGCACTTGATTCACTCGCGGAAGGCGATATTCAACCGGATCTTCTGCGGTAATGATCTTCTTACCCGGTTCGTTCAGTTCACTCAACGCCCCATAAAGAGTGGTTGTTTTACCTGACCCCGTAGGGCCTGTCACCAAGATCATGCCATGCGGGCGGCGTAACTGTTGACGCAGTCTAATAAGAAGATCACTGGGTATACCTGATGCTTCTAATTTACGGAGACCTGATGTTTGATTAAGCAAGCGCATCACCACCGACTCGCCATACTGTACCGGCATCGTCGACATACGAATATCAACCGATTGGCCTTTTGTGCGAATATTAAAACGACCATCTTGAGGAAGACGTTTCTCTGAAATATCGAGGTTGGCCATCAACTTTAAACGTAAAACTAACGCTGAAGCTATATTCACCTCATTGAGCAGTGTTTCATGTAAGACACCATCAATCCGCTGACGAAGGCGTAATACGTTTGAATCCGGTTCAATATGAATATCAGAAGCGCCAACTTGGATTGCATCTTCAAACAACGAGTTAATGAGCTTAACGACGGTAACTTCATCACTGTCTTCTTCAGCAATATCAAAATCAAAGGCATCATTAACTTGATGTTCAGCGTGCAACTGTTCAGCAAATGAGGCTATCTCTTTGGTTCTTCGATAATAGCGGTCAAACCCCTCAACCAATTGCCTTTCTTGCGCGACTACAAACTCTAATTCGTAGTTACCCAGTTGACCAAGCAACGACTCTTGCGCAAAGAGATCGGCCGGATCACTCATCGCGATACGTAAGGTATCCCCTTGACGTCCAATAACCAACGCTCGCAGACGGCGGGCATGCACCTCAGGCAACAACTGCACCGCTTCTACATCGACATCAGCACGACTTAAGTCAATAAGAGGAATCGCTAGCTGTTGAGATAAAAAGGTCAGCATCTGCTGCTCAGACAAAAAACCCAGCTCTATCAGCGCATCGCCTAGCTTACGCCCGGTATGCTTTTGGGCCGCAAGAGCTTGTTCTACTTGATTGTCTGTAACAATACCTTCTTCAACAAGCAAATCACCGAGTCGCTTCCTTAATCTAATTTTCATCGCTACTCTCCTCTAAGGTACTGAGTATTTTTAAGCGGTCACGGGCAAAACTTTGTGACTGCGACGATATACCAACTCGGGTTAAAGCACCTTGATAAGACTCTTTTGCCGCGGAAAAATCAAGCTGTCGCTCTTGTTGAATGGCCAACCCTAACCACCAGCGCGCATTCTCTGAGTCCACTTCAACGAGCCGACGATAGCTCTCCAACGCCATCTCCTCTTGCTGCGCTTTTTGGCTCAAAGCGGCACGCATTGCTAAATATTCTTTCGTTGGATTGGGCGGCAAGTGTATTAACGGGCTCAACGCCGCCTCAGCCTGATTTGCTTTGACCAGTAGTTTTGACAACCCTAGGCGCAGTTTTTCACCATCGTTATTCAATTTTATACCGGATTGAAAAAGCTCATAAGCTTTTCGAGTCTCCCCTTTTCCAAAATAGAGAATGGCCAGTTTCTGACGCACATCCTCATTTCTTGGCGCATAGCGGAGCGCCTCTGTATAGCCTTTCAAGGCGCCATTAAGATCGTTCGCATCCAACGCTTTCTGAGCTCGACCTTGTGCGTTTGTTGATAATTGTTTTGGCGTTAGCTCCACCTGCTCAATCAACATTGCGTTATTTTTTGAATCACCATCACTATCTATCTTATTGGAGACCGACCTAGGATCGGTTTTAGCCACACTCGCAACAGACATCGGTTTGGGAATGCCCGTATGAGTGGCTTTGGCGGTACTGGGCAGCTTAGGCATGACTTGAGATTGAGTGACTTGGGAGCCATGTGCCGTTGCTGCGTTCGATTGAGCCACAGCTTTAATTTGCTCGCCAGAAGATACCGTTAAATTTTCCGAAGAAATCGTCGTTGCGTTTAGCGTCACTAATTTTTTAGTTGGTGACAACAGTTCCGGTGTTATCCCACTGTGATTTTCGCTCTGATTATCCACAACCGAGAGCGGAGCTTGTGCATCCCGAGTTGATATTGTTCGATCAACAGCCGGGCCTTGTGATATCGCCCAACCACTCATGGCCAGACTGAGTGTAAAACCCACAGCAACCCACATTAAAGGAGAGTGTGTTCGGATTTTCGGTACGACGACCGCTTCAATCGAAGTTGTTGACTGCTTTTTTGCCAACTCAGATAAGGCGTTGTTAATGACACTCATAATTAATTCCAACCCCACAATATTGGCGTTTTAAATTTTGGTTTACATACATCGTATGTCTCGTGCATGGCTGAATACAGGTGCTGATTCTCAATGTGTTGCTTATTCTCACTAAACGAAAGCAATAAAGCTTTGTGACAGAGTTGATTGATCAACCTTGGAATACCTAACGAAGAGCGGCTGATTGCCTTTTTTTGATTCAAACTGAACAACTCAGGATTACCACCCGATTTCACGATCCGATTGTCAATGTAAGCGACGGTTTCATCGAGAGTTAGCGGCCTCAATGTCGAGCTAAAAGTAATCCTCTGACGAAACTGCCTAAGATGATACTCCTCCAACCTAACATCCAGCTCCGGTTGTCCTAGCAGCACCATTTGGAGCAGTTTCTTATCTTCAGTCTCGAGGTTACCGAATAATCTCAACGTTTCGAGCACCTCATCCGACAGAGCTTGAGCCTCATCGAGTATCGCAACCACTCTTAATCCTGCGCGATTCAACTCAATTAATCGATGTTGAATATTATCCACTAAGGTGGCTTCGCTCTCGACGACAATATCTAATTCTTTGGCGACGGCTTGACGTAAGTCGGCACCCGATAACATTGGGTTCGGAAGGTAGATCAGAGCCGTACTGTTTTGTAAATGATTCACCAGCATTCGGCATACCATCGTTTTCCCAGTGCCGACCTCGCCCGTCACCTTGATCACACCTTCCCCCATCTCTAACGCCGAAATAACCATTTGAATGGCCTCAAAATGAGGCGCTAATCCATAAAAAAACTCAGTATTCGGCGTAAGAGTAAACGGCAGTTGTTCAAAGCCAAAATGCGCTTGATACATAAGGTGACCTACCTTAATGACATACTGCCAATCTACATGGAGAAAACCTGTGACTACTTTTCATCAGGAAACCACTGTTGCAGAAGATCTCGAGAACGCTCTATTTCCGTTTGCCAAGTATTCACACCAACAATCGTTGGTTTTAATAAAATGACTAACTCTGTTTTCTGGGTTAATTGACGGGTATTACGGAACAAGTGACCTAATCCAGGAATATCTCCCAGGAATGGGACTTTGGAGGTGATATCATTCGTGTTGGATTTCATTAATCCACCAATAACGACAACATCCCCATCCTGTGCTCGAATCACTGAGTCAGACTCACGAATAGAACTTTTTGCCAAAGGCAGTGATACCACCCCCGTTGTTGCACCAAGATTAAGTTCTTTCACTTCTTCCGCAACTTCAATAACGGCTGGATGAACATGCAAGAACACACTTCCCTTATCATCTATTTGCGGCGTCACATCCAACGAGATACCAGAGAAAAAGGGAGTAAGCTCAACATCAGGGGCAACATTGGCATTATCACCGCTGCCGACCGTACTTGATAAGTCAGTGACGTAATATTCGTCAGTGCCCACTTTAATCACGGCTTTCTGGTTATTGGCAGCGGTGACTCGAGGACTAGAAAGCACATTGAGGTCACCTTGTGTCCCCATGAAACTCAATACAGCTTCAAAACTCCCTCCAGAGACAACAAGGTTAGATTGACCGCCCAAAGTCGCACCAATTGGATCCATGCCAGGCAATGCACCAGGGATAATCGCACCCGCCGCATTTTTAACAATCGATCCCATACCGAGCGTATAGTTGGTGCCATTTGCCGAAAACATCTTCGTCCAGTTAATGCCTTGTTGGTACCCATCGCTCAAGGTGACTTCCATGATTTTGGCTTCCAAAATAACTTGGCGCTGCAAACGCTTCTGAGAAATCCCCAAAAACTCTCTGACTTCACGAATTTCGTCCGGATATGCACGAACGGTAATCACACTCGCTTGCGGAGTCACAACCACACTTTGACCATCACCAGACCCAATCAGATGAGCAACCGCAGCTTCAAGCTGTGGCCAAAAATCACTTTCAGAGGTCGTTTCAATCTCAGTACCGCCATTTGATGTCGAATTCGATGAGTTCGATGAATTTGACGAGTTCGAACTTGAAGAGTTTGATGAATTAGAATCAGAATTAGAGATCGTTCCTGTACTGATCGTTGTTAATGATCGACCTGAGCGTTTTAATTGCAAGTAATCGACAGGGATAGTGACCGTGCGAAGGCCAGCAGGATAAACCTGTATGACCTTGCCACGCTTTTCAATATCGTAACCATACATGTCCTGTGCAACCGACAAAACTTCATCTAAGGTAACGTCTGTGAGATTAAAAGTGAGCTTTCCTGAGACACCAGGGTGAATAGCAGCACTGTATTCGGTGCCTTTCACTAAGCTTGTAAAGAAAGTTCTCGCGTCAACATCTTTCGCCTGAATACGGAAGCGCTTGACCTTTTCCATATCCGGAGAGGTAGAGTCTGAATCAAGTTGAGGCATAAGATCATCTTGAACTGAAGACGGAAGATCATGAAGAACCTTGCTATTGGCCTCATTAATCGATGCGTTCAAAGACTCTTTTATTTCAACAGGATCTCTATGCCCCATTGAACAACCAACTAACGATGACACTAGAATTACTAATACTAATTTACGCATGTCTTCACTCTAACCTTAATTATTCTTAACATCTAAAGAGAACATCTCTAATTTCCACTGCTTAGAGCTTCTCTGTAGAGTGACATATTCTGGAGCGATGTCCTTAACTCGGTACCCTTTGATCGTATCTCCCTGACCGAGAACTTGACCATTCATAATGGCATAGCAGGGGATGTCACCTCTGCAAACGATGCTCTCTAGAGACGGCAAGCGATAACGAATGGGGGTCGCCTTCTCTGACGCTATTTTTTGTTCATGATTAAGCCAGCCTAACGGGGCGGTCGGGTCTTGCTCGGCCCACGCCACTGAACTGCTAAACAGTAAGGACAACAATAGAGCTCTAACCACCGATAAACTCCTGTCTGGTACCTAATGTGTAAACCTCGAGTACAAGTCGAGCTTTAGGGTATTCTTCAACTGTGTATTTAAATGTGCGCCAGTAATAGTTAACTGGCAGAGATTCTAGCGCTTGAAGATAAGCGGCAATATCAAAGTAACTCCCCGTTAACTCCATTCTTACTGGGTGAAGAAAATAACCTGAATATTCACTGGTTTCTTGATTATTCGAAATGGCTTCTGGTTTTAATGACTCAAGAGACTCTAATTTGAGTCCATCGCCTGCTTTCAGGACATTTTCCAACAGCTGCGACATTTGAGAAGGCGAGATCAGCCCCTCTACGATTTCTGATAACTGAAGTGAAAGCGCTTGGCTTTCTTCGAGTAATGTCTTGAGTTCAACATTAATGTCTTTATCTGGGTCACTATTGAGCTGAGCTTGCAGAGTCAGTAAATCGCCTTGTTGTCTTTGGTTTGAATGAGTCAGGCTCATCGTCTCAGTGCTTTTCGCCTGTAAATTGAGATACGCAGGCTCCAGCAATGTGATGAACAACAACATGGATACCCCTACCAAACCGCACACAACAATTAACCATTTCTCTCTTTGGCTTAAAACGAGAAACTTGTCGTTAAGTTGGTTCCACCACTGCATTATTTGCTCTCCCTGCGAGTGCTGAGCTCAAACGTCACCACATCTTGATCATTACGACCGATTTTGAGTTTTTCAAAAGCTCGCCCAACTAAATTAAGTTCACTTCTAAATTGACCAACCCAGTTAGGAACGGCATCAGCATTACGAGCAAAACCACTGAGATCCAACGTGTCGTGAGTGATGTAAATCTGCGAGAGTGAGATATCATTTCGACCTAATTTAGCTAAGGCCATCATCACACCAGAATATCCGACCTGTTGTGATTCATCGTATTGTCCTACCGCCTTCAAAGCTTCTTTTTTGGCTTGTGTCTCTCGCTGGAGACGCGCCACTGCGGCGACTTTATCGAGAGATGGCTTATGCTGAGTTAACTTATTATTCAATTGATCAACTTGCTTATTAAGCTGTGCTGATTCACGCTGCAATGCCGTTAAACCCTGATCAAGTGCTGAAGCTTGATACTGCATGATAAAGTACCCGCCAAGTAGCAGGATAGAAACACACACCCAACCGGCGACAACATTTGTCAGCGTGAATGATTCGTTCTTCGGTTTTAGATGCTCAGGGTAAAGGTTAACATTGAAACCATCTCTTTCAGACGCGATTTTCAATAACAAACGTTCTGAATTATCTCGCTCTCCTTCAACTAATAAGGAGACACTTGAACTCAACGTGTTATTTAAAGCACTTTGTAATTCAACTTCATCTTCCTCATCACAGCAGATTTTTAGCTGATGCAGTTGAGCGCCTTTAATTTGAGAGGAAAGGTAATCAATCGAGCGTTGCAGTTCCAAAGCCAAGCTATCTAACTGAAGAGAATGGGATGCAACACCGGTTAAAGGCGGCACAACACTGCGGATGGTTCTTTGAAAGCAAACGGTATTGTCAACAAACGCTCCAAGCTTAAAGTGCGATCCAGAACTGCGTTGCAGTAGGATAAAATTAGCAAGCTCACCTGCGCTATAGCCCCAGATTTCGTCTTCAGGGGCAATACCGTTAAGCTCAACTTGCGCTGAATCAGCAATGCTCACCAACTTATTCAACAGTTTTCTCGGTAAAACATACACTTGTAACTTATTAGAGGTGGGCAGCGCGACCGCACTCGCAGTGATGTCTGTCACTCTTTCCGATATCAGATCTTTGAGTAAAAAAGGCAGCGCCACAGGCCATTCGTTTTCGGGTATGTTGGGTTTATCGATCTGGTAGGTTTGGTAGTAGTTAGCGCTGATGATTAACTGGAAGCGATGACTAGAAAAAGCCTCACTATTCAGCGATTTTTTCAGCGCGCTTTCCCAGTCCCCATTCACCAATGGAATACGAGTGGATTGCGCCTCTAGCTCTGCTGATGATACATAAATAGCCTCATTACCCAATACGACAACTTGTGTGCTGCCCCTGTTATTCTTTGGCTTTACCTTGTTTAAAATCGCTTTAAAATTCATGTTTTACTACTACTCTTGCGCCATCGATTTCTTCGACCTACTTTCACAACAGATTCGTTTTCCACTGCGCTGTCACCTTGATTAGGCAAAGGGATAATTTGTTGTTCTTCTTCGAAATATCTGCCTTGATAGCCGTTAATACCCAACTCTATCAAAGTGTTCTTTTCTTGCTTTGTCTCTACACCTACCGCAATAACTTGAGTTGAAGAATCACCACACGCCCCGATTAAGCTTCGGACAAACAGTTGGTTTTCATGTCTTTGATCGATTCTCTTTATTAAGCTGCGATGAAGCTTAATAAAATTAACCTTTAAATCCTTGATGTAGTGTGTGCTTACAATCGTGCGTCCAGCTTGCCCGACAATGACTTTACACCCTAACCCTTTCAGCATCTTTGCCACCGGTCTCATATAATCAAGGTGGGCAATAAGATGTCCTTCTGAAAACTCAAAGGCTAATTGAGATCGGTGTTGGGCGGAAAGCTGTAACAACTCACTTCTAAACCACTTAAAATGGTGTTTATTGGCAAACGGGGTGACATGCAAGTTCACCGAATAGCTGGTGAGTTTGGTTGATTCTTTCAATGATTTCAATAAAACCGTCAAAACCGATTGATCAATTTGCGCTTGATAACCCACTTGCTCAACCGCGGGCATAAATCGAGATGATTTCAATAAACCTTTGTCTGGGTCATGAATTCTCGTGAAGACTTCTTGATGCAATTCAATAGCCTGATCAGAATCCGACATAAGGTAGCACCGCTGAGTGAAGATCACTAAGTTTTCAGGAAGTAGGGCTTTATCAAGCAGGGTTCGCCAACGGACACTGCCTCTATCAAGCTCACTTGTATTCTGTTTAGGATAGCGACTCCAGTTGTTAACCTGCTCCAACTGAGCGCTTTTTAATGCTGTTTCCGCTTCATCCATGATCAGGTTATGGCGCTCACCTTCAACATACATTGTCACACCGATATGACACCAATTGTCAGCTGCCAAAGGTTTCGGTGGGGTTATTTTATCTAACTGCCTTAAACATTGAGCCGCCAACTTTGCGATATCCTTTGCCCCCTGATGCGGAATAAACACAGCAAAATCAGCGTCGTAATAACGAGAGAACATAACATCAGGATAGCGTTGAACAATGTTTGAAAGCACCTCGCCAACCTCAACAATAAAACTGTCGGTCACTGGCTTATCATTCGCATCACGAACCTGTTCCCATTCATCAATGCGTATCAGTAGCACTCCCCCTCGCGCACCACTCTCATGCAGTGCGGATTCAAGCTTGTTATCAAATAGCATTCGGTTAGCTGTACCAGTAAGCTGATCTAGGAAAGTATGGGTGCGAATAAAAGTATCAAAGCGACTCCGCTCTTGCCGGGCATCTTGCAGTTCCTCAATTAGGACATCGAGAGCCTCACTTGCCGTATATGGCCACTCTCGTTCATCGCCTTTTGCATAAGCTTCAACTTGCCCCGCAAGAAGCATTCTGCCACGCTCTTCGAGCATTTCAGAACCCATTAATTGACCTTTTAGCCATTGTACGCCACGTGCTAAACAGAAAATAATAAGCGCAACCGCTAGAGTAATTGACCACATGGCTTCAAACGAATAGTTATAGCCGATATAGGGGGGAAGAGCTTTAAATTCGATGCGATAACCTTCATTCCGATCTAAGACAAAACTTCTCTCATAGAGACGGCTAGGATCAATTTGTGGAGAGGTGTCTTTAAAACGATAAACGATACCACTCTTGTTCGAGAGCTCCATCTCAACAATATTACTCGCTTGCAACATCTTAGGCATCCAACGTTGCATCGAATAGGCGGCATCAGGGTCTTCCATCTCTTTATCAACAACGTCGACAATACCGACCAAATAATGGTCTAAATACTCCTGCCCAATACGTTTAAATGAAAGAGTGCCACCGATAAAAAGAATGAACATCGCGCTGATAACAATCACGGTGACAAAGGCCACTAAGCGAGTGCTCAATTTCAGTGTTGGGGTATATCTCATGAATAACGAAATCCTTTTCAACTCACATTATACCGTATCGCTACTTATACTATAAACTGAGGTTGTCGATAAAGTGTTAAGAACTTTAGGTAACAAAAAGCCGCGATAAATGAAGTGACCCCATAAAGTTGGACATTTCTGTTAAGCGGCTTTCAAGGCCTGAGTTCGATATTCTATCGGAGTCAGGCCTTTTAGTTTCACTTTTATACGTTTGGTATTGTAGTACTCGATGTATTCTTTAATTTTCTCTATCAGTGCATCTGCATCT